>CAIOSS010000784.1 GCA_903860995.1 uncultured delta proteobacterium
CCGGTGGACGTGCCCGCGGCGATCGACCTTGGCGCCCCGGTGGACGTGCCCGCGGCGATCGACCTTGGCGCCCCGGTGGACGTGCCCGCGGCGATCGACCTTGGCGCCCCGGTGGACGTGCCCGTCATCTGCCCGTCGTCGCAGGTGAACTGCAGCGGCATGTGCCGCTCGCTGACCATGGACGTCGACAACTGCGGCGGCTGCGGCGTGCGCTGCGCCGCCGGCCAGGCCTGCACGGCCAGCGCCTGCCAGACGGTGCCGCCCGTGGACTCGGGCACCCTCGTCTGCCCGGGCGGCCAGATCGACTGCGGCGGCTACTGTGCCGACACCAGCAGGGACCCCTTCAACTGCGGCGGCTGCGGCGTTCGCTGCGCCACCGGTCAGGTCTGCACCGCGCGCGTCTGCACCTCGGGCGGTGGCGGCATGGACGCGGGTCCTGGCGGCGGCGACGGCGGGGTCATCCCGCAGGACTCGGGCCCATGCGCGGCGGGCACCGTCTCGTGCGGCGGCTACTGCGCCAACACCAGCAGCGACCCCTTCAACTGCGGCGGCTGCGGCGTTCGCTGCGCCACCGGTCAGGTCTGCACCGCGCGCGTCTGCACCTCGGGCGGTGGCGGCATGGACGCAGGTCCTGGCGGCGGCGACGGCGGGGTCATCCCGCAGGACTCGGGCCCATGCGCGGCGGGCACCATCTCGTGCGGCGGCTACTGCGCCAACACCAGCAGCGACCCCTTCAACTGCGGCGGCTGCGGCGTTCGCTGCGCCAACAATCAGGTCTGCACCGCGCGCGTCTGCACGGCGGGCGGCACCGGCGGCGGCGACGGCGGCCCGCCCGGCGAGGGCGGGATGGGCACGCTGGACTCGGGCCCGTGCGCGGCGGGCACCATCTCGTGCGGCGGCTACTGTGCCAGCACCAGCAACGACCCGCTCAACTGCGGCGGTTGCGGCGTGCGCTGCACGAGCCCGCAGCCCTGCAACGGGGGGGTCTGCTCCGCCCCCAGCACGGATGGCGGCACGGGCGGCATGGGCGACGGCGGCGGCTCCGTGATGTGCGGCAACCCCACCCGGCCCTGCTGCACCACCTCGCCGGCCTGCATCTCGGGTGGCACGTGCGTGTCCGGCACCTGCGTGGCCGACTGCGGCATGTCCGGTCAGACCTGCTGCGCCGGGGCGCGGCAGTGCCAGCCGGGCCTCACGTGCACGAGCGGGGTGTGCCGGTGACGGTCGCGGGGTGACCACTCGCTCCTCCACGACCGTCCGCGCCGGGGTCCCGCTGCTGTGGATCCTGGGTGCCTGTAACGGCGAGGCGGTCGTGGCGAGGGACGCGGGCGCCGCGCTGCGCGACACCTTCGCGGAGGTCATCGCGCCGAGGGACGCGGGCCCGGACGCCCCCCCGGAGGCGCCCCTCACCGCGCCGGTCGGGTACCGGCCCTGCCGGGACAGGGTGCGCGACCCGGAGGGCGGGTTCTGCGAGTCCACGGACCTTTGGCACATGCGGGCGGAATTCAGCCCCGAGAAGTCGGGCGCGGTCACCGTCGCCGACTTCGACGTGGACGGCTTCCCGGAGGTCATGGTGACCGTGCAGGACGGCAACCCCCCGACGCTGCTCACGGCGCGCGTGGGGTTCTGGGAGAACGTCGCCGCGGCCTGGGGGCTCGCGGCCTACCACTCGCCGTTCGCGGTCGCGGTCGCCGACCTCGACGGCGACGGCGACCCCGACATGGTGCTCGGGCTGGAGAACGGCTCCTCGAAGATCCTGCGCAACACGGGGACGCGCTTCGAGGAGGTGATGACGGTCGGCCAGCCGGGTCAGATCGCCGCGGTGTGGCTCGTCTGGGACATCGACCAGGACGGGCTGCTCGACCTGGTCGCGGGCGTCGAGCGGCAGGACGGTGACTGCCCCAACCCCTTCGGCATCCCGGGCTGTCCGGGCTTCGTCGCCGCGTGGCGGCAGTCGGCTCCGTGGGACTTCCGGCCGATGCCCGTCACGGCCCCCCGGCGGCGCGTGCAGGGGATGCGCATGCACGACTGGACCGGCGACGGCCGCGACGAGCTGCTCGTGACCAACGACATCGGCACGTACGACGGCGGCAGCCTGCTGCTGCGGGTCGAGTCGACGCCCGAGGGCTTCGCGCTGCGCGACGCCACGGCCGGGTCGGGCTTCGACCACGAGCTCTACGGCATGGGGATGGGCCTGCTCGACATCGACGAGGACGGCCGCAACGAGGTCGTGCTGACGAACATCGGCCACAACGTCGTGCTCACCGGCCGCCAGGGGCTGAGCGCCGACGTGAACCTGCTCCTCGCGCGCGACTGCTACGGCATGGTGATCCCGGGGGAGATGCCGACGTTCCGCTTCTTCGACGAGGAGAACCCGCGGGAGCGCGCCTGGGGGCGCTTCCAGGACCTGTACTTCGATCAGCGCTCGGCGCGGTTCCCGACCACGAAGTGGGCCCCGGTGGTCTTCGACTACGACGCCGACGGCCACGAGGACATGTACGTCCCCGCCGGGAGCGTCCACACGGGCCCCGTCTTCCCCGAGCCCGACGTGCAGGCGAGCGTGCTCATGCGCGGCACCGGCGTCCGCATGGTCGACGTCACCGACGGCCTGGCGCTCCGCGAGCGGATGAACGCCCGCGGCGCCGCGGCCGCCGACTTCGACCTCGACGGCGACCTCGATCTGGCCGTCTTCCACACGGGCGACGGCACCCAGGCGAGCCGCCTGCGCGTCCTGCGCAACGACGTGGCGGGCGGCCACCTGCTCGCCGTGGTCGCGCGGGGCCGCGGGGCGGCCCGGGACGGCGTCGGCGCCCAGGTCGAGGTGCGCATCGGCGCCCGAACCATGCACCGGCGCATCGACGGCAACCTCTCACTCTACGGCACGGTGCCCCACGAGGTGTACGTCGGCCTGGGCGCCGCGACGATGGCCGACGAGGTCGTCGTGCGCTTCCCCAGCGGCCGCACCGCCCGCCGCGAGCGGGTGCCCTTCGGCCGCGTCGTCGTCGAGGAGTGACCCCGAATCCGGTGGTCAGGGAGAGCGCTGGAAGAGCACGGCGTAGGCGCTCCAGCCCCCACCCTTCTGCAGTTCGCGCTGAGCCATCACCGTGAACCGATCGCGGGAGAGCGCGATCAACTCCTCGGGGGACAGGATGCGACATTCCCGCTCGCCGGGGCGTTGGACCGCGGCGTACCCGTTGAGCACCAACATGCGCCCGCCCGGCCGGAGCGCCTCGGCAGCCTGCTGGAAGTAACCCGGATTCAACTCGGGATGACAGGTGCTGAAGGCCCCGATGTCATTGAACATCACCACGTCGACCGATGCGGGGGCGAGGCCGAGATCGCCTAGCGCGACGTGGATCGCGCGGACGTTGTCCACCCCTCGGGACGTCGCCTCGTAGGAGATCTTCCGGGTCATCCGGCGGTCGACATCGACCGCGTGGACCACACCGGTCTCGCCGATGAGCCGCGCGTAGCGGAAGGAGTAGAAGCCGCCGCCCGCGCCGATGTCACCGATGGCCATTCCCGGCCGCGGTGCGACGAACTCGTCGACCAGTTGTACGGATGGAGAACGTTCGCGCTCGGAGTTGACCACGGGGAGCCAGAACTCGCGCCATACCGGGTCCTGGGGCGTCTCCAGGACCGGATCGCGGTACACCGGAGCCTCGAGCCGCGGAGAGTCACGAACGGGTTCGCGGTACGTCGCGTCGGAGTTGGTGTCGGAGTTGGTGTCGGAGTTGGTGTCCCCAGCTCCACTGCAGCCCGCGACATTCAACCCGATGAATAGCGCCATGACCCCACTGAACATGTGTTGCATATCGTGCACATCACTCCCGCAATGACGGCGCGCCGACGGTCTTCACCGCAGGTCGATCACCTCACTGCTCCATGCGGGGATCCTCCCCCGACATAGACGCACATGGAGCAAAGACTGCGCCATAAGTGCCGCATGCCCGAAAGGCGTACAGCCTGAAGGTGGATTCTATGCCGCACGATACATGCGGCATAAGTGACACGATTTGTCACTCATCGCGGGAGCCGGGTGACCATAAATGTCATGTCCACCCCTGAACCCACGGTGTGTCGGCTCCGTGTGCATGGCTCACGGAAAGGAATGTTTCCGTGAGCTAGACAGGCGCCCCCGGGCTCGGGTAGTGGCCTGGGGGGTGACGACCGGCCGCGCGCAGCGCCCCCCCGAGGCTCCCCCGTCCGCGATCACGGTCGTCGACGCTGCGAGCGGGCTGCCACCCGCGCTGGCGCAGCGGCTGGAGGGCGCGCGACGGTTCCTGCGCGAGGGCGCCCACGCGACCGGCACCCGGCAAAAGTATGCCGAGGACTTCGCGCAGTTCAGCGGCTGGTGCCAGCGCCACGGGCTCAGCCCCCTGCCCGCCGAGCCGGGCCTCGTTGCCCTGTACGTCCACGCCTTGGTCGACCCCGACCCCTCGAACCCGCCGCGGGTCCGCCGGTCGCCCCACGGGCCGCGCGGCCCCGAGCCCGGCCGTGGGCCGATGCACCCCAGCTCCATCACCCGCGTCGTGGCGGCCATCCGCTACGCCCACACCCTCGAGGGGCTCGGCTCCCCTACCGCGCACCCGCTCGTGCGGGAGGCCTTGCGCGCCGCGCGCCGCACGGTCGGGGTCGCGCCCCGCCGCCGCGTCCAGGCGGCCGTCGCCGAGGTCGTGGGACGGATGCTGCTCGGGCTCGACGACTCCGCGCGCCACCGCCGCGACCGCGCGCTGCTCACGCTGGGCTTCGCTGGCGCCTTCCGCCGCGCGGCCCTGGTCTCCCTGAACCTCGCCGACGTGGTGCGGGTGCCCGAGGGCCTGGAGGTCACCCTGCGCCGCGACAAGACCGACCAGGCCGGCGCGGGTCGCACCCTCACCATCGCCCCTGGCGCCAGGGGCCCCACGTGCCCGGTGCTCGCGGTGCTCGCCTGGGTCGAGGCCCTCGCCGCGCTGGGCTTCACCGAGGGCCCGCTCTTCCGCTTCATCGACCGCCACGGCAACGTGCGCCCCGCCCACCGCCGCGCGGCCAGCGACCGGCTGAGCCCGCAGTCGGTCGCGCACGTCGTCCAGCGCCGGGCGCGGGCGGCGGGGCTCGACCCGGCGCAGTTCGCCGGCCACTCGCTGCGGGCGGGCTTCGTCACCAGCGCGACCCGCGCGGGCAAGGCCATCCCGAAGATCATGGAGCAGACCGGCCACCGGAGCGCCGACACCGTCATGGCCTACGTGCGCGAGGCCGACCGCTGGCGCGACCCGGCCTCCGGCGGCATTGGCCTCTAGGACGCCAAGACGTTGAAACGTCTAGGTGTCCAGATGTCTGGAATACAAGACGTCTGGACGTTCAGACGTCTGGACGTCCGTCAGTCCCACCAGAGGCGCGGGCGGACCGCGAGCGCGACGCCGTCGATGCGCACGGTGACGGCCGCAGTGCCGGGTCCCGGCGGGGCGACCACCCGCGCGGTCCAGCCCTCGGGCCCGCGGACGGCCGGGCCCGCGAGCGTCCCGGCCCCCGCGAGCGCGACGTCGACCATGGCGTCGGCGCGCAAGGCCCCGGCCAAGTCGCGCGGGGTGATCAGCACCGTCACGGCGCTGCGCCCGTCGGCCGGCGCGTGGCGCGACGGCGGGGTGATGACCAGCGACGGCGGCTCGGTGATCGTGTGCGCGCGGTCGGCCGCGAGGTCGCGCAGCTCCTGGACGGCGCCGGAGGGCCAGGCGACCCGCAGTCGCGCGATGCGCGTCGCCCCGCCGAGGCCCACGGTCACGAAGGGCTCGTGCACGACGTACGGGTGCGCCGAGCCGCCGACGTAGCGCCGCAGCGGGCGCCCCCCCTCGTCGACCCAGACCGTGAGCCACGCGCCCACGCCGAGGTGGTTGCTCGTCGTGCCGCGCAGCCGGAGCACCACGCCGTGCGCGCCGTTGTCGATGTCGTTGCGGTAGAGCCGCGGGAGCTCTTGCTGGCCGCCGACGGCCAGGTCGGCGTCGCCGTCGTCGTCCCAGTCCTCCAGGGTGAGCGTCCGCCACTGGCCGCGCCGCTCGAGGTGGAGGGCGGTCGTGACGTCGGCGAAGCGCAGGCCGCCCATGTTCTGGTAGGCCCCCACGAACTGCGGGCCGATGAAGCGCTCGGGCGGGTCGGACCAGGCGGTCTGGTCGTTGCCGTGGGCGATGATCCAGTCGAGGCGGGTGTCGCGGTCGAGGTCGACGAAGGCCATGCTCCACGGGATCATCGCCCGCCCGTTGTCCGCGGACGTGGTCGGGACGCCGGCGGCGGCGGTCACATCCTCGAAGGGCCACGCGGCGGTCCCCCGGAAGAGCTGGTGGACGGGGTTGAGCGCGACCGCCAGGTCGAGCCGGCCGTCGTCGTCGAGGTCGTCGGCGCAGGCCGCCATCGGCGAGTTGAACGCGATGGTCGGGAAGCCCAGCTGCTCGCCGCGGAAGTACGACCGCGGCGGCGTCGGGTCGAAGGCCGCGAAGCGGGGGTAGCCCGCGGCGTCGGGCACGCCCGACCGGTAGAAGACCGGCGCGCTGTTGGGGTCGACGCAGCTCCAGCCGACCGACATGAGCACCCGCTCGCCGGGGGCGAAGCGGGCCGAGAAGGCCGCGTAGGGCTTGCTCACCTGCGGGATGGTCAGCAGGTCGGGCCGCTCGTCGAAGGTCCGCGGGCCGGTGCGCAGGAGCGCGTGGAGGTCGGTGCAGGGCGTGCGGCAGCAGTCGGTGGCCACCAGGAGGTCGAGCCAGCCGTCGTCGTCGAGGTCGTCGAGGAAGTAGCTCAGGATGCGCGACGACATCATCCAGTCGGAGGGGCGCGCGTCGAGCGGGGCGGGCTGCGAGAAGCCGGCGCCCTCGCCCCAGGCGAGGGCCCGCGAGCGCTCGAGCGCGATCAGGTCGTCGCGCCCGTCGCCGTCGAGGTCGAGGATGCCCGCGAGCGGGGGCATCTCCGGGAGCCGCGCGCCGGCCACCCGCACGAACTGCCGGGCCGCGCGGTCGTAGCGGTAGACCGCGTAGGGGGCGGGCATGCCCCGGACGATGGAGTCGTCGGTGGGCCAGTGCGAGACCACGAGTTCGTCGCGCCCGTCGCCGTCGACGTCACCCACGAGCGGCGACAGCTCGTCGGTCGAGAACATCTCGCGCGACGCCGCCGGGATGACGAAGGGCGCGTCGCGCTCGAGGGGGAGGGTCAGGTCGGTGAAGCCCGGCCCGAAGGCGCGGGGCGGCGGGACGTCGAAGGGCACGTCGCGCTTTGGAGGGCCGACGTCGTCGGGGCGCACCGCCGCGTCGGGCGCCGGCCCGGGCGCCGCGTCGCACCCCTCGAAGCAGAACACCACGGCGAGCATGAGCGGCGGAAGCAGGGCGGGGCGCACGGTCGGTACCATGTCGCGTCAGCGCGGGGGCGGCGCCCCGGCCCGGGCGCCCGCGGTCCCCGCGTCGAAGGGCGGACCGACCACCGCGCAGCGTCCCTCCGCGCAGACCTGGTTGGGGGCGCAGCGGGCGCCGCAGCCGCCGCAGTTGAATGGGTCGTTGGCGGGGTTGGCGCAGTACGCGCCGCACGCCACCTGCGGGGCGGCGCAGCGCGCCGGGTCCGCCGCGAGGCCGCCGTCCCTCCGGGCGACGGACTCCACGCAGCGGCCCGCCGCGCAGAGCTGGCCGGGAGCGCAGCGGGTGCCGCAGCCGCCGCAGTTGAGCGGGTCGGTGCTCGTGGCCACGCAGTACGCGCCGCACCGGACGCTGGGCGGGGTGCAGCCCGTCGCGGACGGCGTGCCCAGGCCCAGGCCCGGCCCGGCGGCGACGCATTGGCCCACGGCGCAGATCTGCCCCGGCGCGCATCGGTTGCCGCAGCGCCCGCAGTGCAGGGGGTCGATCGCAACCGTGGCGCAGTATGGGCCGCAGCGGGTCTGTCCCTCGGCGCACGCCGCCGGGCCCGCGTCGGACCCGCACACGCCCGCCGCGCACACGGAGCTGCTGGTGCAGGCGCGGCCGCAGCCGCCGCAGTTGGCGACGTCCGTCTGCGGGTCGACGCAGCGCCCGTCGCAGAGGATGCCCCCGGGGCACGGCGTCGCGGCCGGCGGACGCTCGCCGGGGGCGTCGGTCGGCGGCGTCGCCGCGTCCGCGGGACCGACGCGCGCGGGTCGGACGACCCCGGCATCGGCACTCCGAGCGGGCCGTTTGTTGTCCCTGCAAGCCAGGCCGACGCAACACAGTCCGAGCAGAACCCACAGCTTCCGTTCGCCGGATGCCTGACGCATGGGCGGCATTGTAGACGAGTTTGGCGCCCGCCCTCCAATGCCTCGTGCACGAGACCCCTACGAAGAGTGGGGTGGCGTGGGGCGGCGCGACCGCCGTCGTGCTTCCCAGAGCGCGCCGACGAGCAGCGCGCCGAGGAGGACCCTGCCCACCGAGAACTGCCCGCTCCGGTCGCGCACGTACCAGGGACCCGTACCCGCCCCAGGCGCGCGGGGCGTGCCGCCGGTCCCGGGCGCGCGGGGGGTCGCACTCCTCACCAGCCCGCGGGGGGCCGCCGTGACCCCGACCGACCCGCTCCTCGCCGGCGCCGTCCGGGCCTCGGGCACGGCGGCGGCCTCGATCCATCGGACGGCCGACTCGCGGGGGCGCACCCGCGCGATCACGGCATCGAAGAGGCCGAGGGGCTTCGCCGCGGGCGTCCGGGCGTAGACCGCGAGGCCGCCCGCGCGCGTCGCCCCGGACGGTGCGGTCGCGGGATGGTGGAGCTCGAGGGTCACCACCTCGGGCTCGGACGCGCAGCGGTACTGCCCGGTGACCTGGCGCGTGGTCACGTGCGCGCTGGCGAGGCGGCAGCCGCCCGGCAACAGGTCGGGCCCCCCCAGCATCGCGCTGAAGAGCGGCTCCTGCCCGGGCGGGAGCACGGGCAGGAGCTCGTCGGGCCGCGCCGACCGGGGGGGCGGCCGGTCGCAGCCGAGCGCGAAGCCGGCGAGCAGGAGCAGGGCGGCGCGGGTCATGGGACGTCCCACCGCAGGACGGCGAGGCGCACCACCGCGTCGGCGCTCGGCATCTCGAACTGGGGCGGCCGGGAGCGCGCCAGGGGGCGCGTGGCCACCACCCGCCAGGGCGCCGCGCCCAGCGCGCGCGCGCACTGGGGCAGCAGCCGCCCGTAGGGCGAGGCGGTCATCGGCTGCGGGGCGGCACCCCCCTCCGACGGCGCCGGGAAGGAAGACCGGTCGATGAAGCACGCCCGGTCGAGCATCAGGAAGACCGGGCGGTCGCGCCCGGGCCGTAGCGAAGGGAGGGCGGCAGCGCGGATGATCGACCACGAAGGCCGTTGTACCGCGATCCACTGCGCCGGGAGGTGAGTGAGGGGGTCGTCGTCGAAGGTCACCGCCGTCGCGTCGCGCGGGGCCGCCGCGAGGACGTCGCGGAAGAAGTGGTACTCCGCGGTGAGCGGGAGGTCGGGGCGGTACCCGAGGGGGCGCCGCGCGAGCGAGACCGCCGCGAGCAGCGCGACCGCGGCCGGGGCCGCCGCACCCCAGCGCGGCCCGAGGCCCCGGGCGGCCAGGCCCACGCACGCCGCGACGGGGAGCAGGAGCAGCGCCATCGAGAGCAGCTGGTGTCGCAGGTGGGTGGGGAACCAGCCGCTGCGCACGAGCCCGCCCTCCAGCAGCGCGACGGCGGCCGGGAGCAGCACGCCCAGGGCGAGGCGCCCGTCGCGCCGGGCCACGCACCACAGCGCCAGGAGCACCGGCGAGCCCAGCATGGCCCAGGCCTGCCACCGCGGGATGAAGGGTTCGAACCACCCCATCCAGTGCGCGTTGCGGCCGACGGCGCCGTCGAACGCCCACGGCAGCGCCGGCGAGCCGAAGTAGCCGGGCGTCGCGGTCTGCTGGCGCCAGGCGAGCAGCACCTGGACGGCCTGGGGTAGCAGCAGAAGCGTCATCGCGCCGCAGACGGCGAGCGCGGCGCGCCACGGCGTCCGCCTCGACGGCGTGCGCGCCGAGAGGAGGGCGGGCACCGCGAGGGCCGAGAGCGGGAGCGTGACCTCCCGGGCGCCCGCCCCCAGGCAGAGGAGCGCGGTGCCCAGCGCGAGCGTGCCGCGCAGCCCGTCGCGGGCCCCCGCGTGCAGGAGCGCCATCCCGGCCAGGCAGAGCCCTGACCCCGAGACCAGGAACTCGTCGGTGGGCCCGAGCGCGATCGCCAGGGGCTGCAGCCCGAGGAGCGCCGCGGCGGCCCACCCCGCGGCCCGCGAGCCCGTGACCTGCGCGGCGAAGGCCGCCAGCGCGACGACCGAGGTCGCGGAGAGCAGGGCGTCGAAGAGGAAGGTGCTCTCGTCCGCGACGCCCACGACGGCGCCGAAGAGGCGGAGCAGGAGGATGTGCGCCGAGGGGACGCCGTGCGACTCGGCCGACTCGTTCACGGCGCCCAGCGACGACACGTGGTGGTAGCCGTGGTGGTTCTCGTGGATGAGGGTGTGCGTCGCCAGGCCCCAGCGGAGCGCGAACGCGAGCACGAAGAGCGCTGCGCCGAGGGCCGCGTCGCGCCGACGGCCGACCCACGGAACCCCCGCGAGCTCGCCGACGGCGCGCGGGAGGGCCGCGAGCGCCGCGACGGCGAGCGCCAGGAAGACGAGCACCGGGAACGTGCGGAACGTGGGCTGGAGGAGCAGCTGCAGCGAGATGCCGGGGCTCATCGGGGGTGCGCTAGGGGTCTCTATGCCCGAGATCCCACGCACCGCATACCGCGGCGTTCACGGTCCGCCGGCGAGCACGAGCGAGCGCCCGTCTCGCCCGCCGCGCAGGGCGCCGCCGACCTCGCGCACCGCGACCTCGAGGCGCACCCGCCGGCCGACCAGGAGCGCGGGGTTCGACTGGAGGAAGATGCACAGCTCGGCGTTGCTGGACTGCAGCCCGTCGCCCCACGCCTCGAGGCCGGCCCCGAGCCGTCGCCGCAGCGGGGGCCCGAGGATCGACAGCACCTCCGCGGAGTCATGGTCGACGACGCGGAACGACACGTAGAGGTCGGGCGAGAGCCCCGCGACGCGCAGCCGCGCGAAGAGGTGCACGCCCCCCTGCGGGCCGCGCGTCGGGGCGAGCGCCGCGCCGTCCGCGAGGTCCTCCCACGCCGATCGACCGGTGCCGAGCGTGACGGCGGCGCTGCCAGGGGGGAGGGCGAAGAGGTCGGCCGGCCGCGGCCCGCCGTCCATGTCGACCGGCGCACCGGGCGTCTCCCCGGCGCACGCCAGGAGGCCCAGGAGGACGGTCAGGGGGGCGGAGGGGGGCGGGAAGAGTGGGCGCATGAACCGCCGCGAGCGGCGCTCCTTCGACCAGACTGTAGTGCGTTCCGGCGCACCGGGCGTCTCCCCGGTCTGAGCGTTGAAACGTCTGAACGTCTCAGCGCCTTATCGTCTGGACGACGAAGCGTCCGAGGGTCTAGACGTCTCGGCCGTGATCGTTGCACTGACCGGACAGAAGGGCGGCGTCGGCAAGAGCACCCTGGCGATCTGCATCGCCGCGGAGCTGCTCGCCCGGCGCCACAAGGTGCTGCTCGTCGACGCCGATCCGCAGGGGACGATCCGCACCTGGGGCGAGGTCGCGGTCGACGCGGGGCAGCCCCTCCCGAGCATCGTCGCCATGGGCTCGACGATGCACCGGGCCGACCAGCTCCCGACGGTGCGCCTGGGCTACGACGACGTGATCATCGACTGTCCGCCGCGGCACGGGGAGATCCAGCGCTCGGCGCTCATGGTGGCCGACATGGCGATCCTGCCGTGCGGCCCCTCGTCGGCGGACGCCTGGGCGCTCGGGGCGAGCATCGACCTGGTCAACGAGGCGCGGACGCTGCGCTCCGACCTCGAGGTGCGCATCCTGATCACCCGCAAGCAGGGCCGGACGGCGCTGGGGCGGAGCGCCCGCGAGGAGCTCGAGAAGAGCGGCATCGAGCTGCTCAAGACCGAGGTCGGCTACCGGGTCGCGTTCGCCGAGGCGCTCGGCGCGGGGCAGGGGGTGACCGCGTACGCCCCCAAAGACGCTGCGGCAGATGAGACCCGCGCGCTGGTCAGTGAGCTGCTGCTCTGGGAGAAGAATCATGGCACGCAAGAAGCCCCCGCTCAGCCTGCGAAGGCCGGGCGACGTCGTTGACCCGCAGCGGGCCGAGCACTTCGTCCGCGGCCTGACGCCCGCGGCGCCCGTCGAGGCCCCAGCCCCGGCGGTGGTGCCGCCGGACGTCGAGGCGTCCAGACGTCCAGACGTCCAGGCGCCCGCCGTGTCGGGGTCGAAGGCACTGGTGTATCGCAAGCGCACCGACGACCACCGCCGCCGGATGACCATCTACCTCCCGGAAGACCTCTCGCGCCGACTGCGCCTCTACGCCGCCCAGCACGACCAGGACTACAGCGTCGTGCTCGCCGAGGCCCTGGACGCCCTGCTCGCCCGCAAGGGCGTCCGCTGAGCGCACCTGAGGGCGCCCCGCAGCCGGCGGGTCACGCCCGCCATTCCATTAATGAGATCACTTCCGACTTCATTGCAGAGTTGCAATGAAATCGGTGTACCAGGATTGCACACTAGTGAAGTGATTTGCCTCGCAAGGCGCGGACAGGTCTCCCATGTCACACGTGTGGAATAATCCCCGTCTTACGGCGCCGTAATTACGGTGCTAGTCTGAATTATATCTAATGAACAGGAGCTCAGCAGAGCGCCTTATGGCGTCCTTCACGCTCACCCTGATGTTCAACGCGTGCACCGCGTCGAGC
This sequence comes from uncultured delta proteobacterium, assembly GCA_903860995.1. Lineage (GTDB taxonomy): Bacteria > Myxococcota_A > Polyangia > Polyangiales > SCUS01. The sequence continues at coordinate 12,712 of CAIOSS010000784.1, forward strand.
CGGCCGGCCGACGCGTAGGCCGCGCCCGAGGCGGCGGCGCCGACCGCCGTCGCGGGTCAGCCGCTGGTGCTCCGCGCGACCACGCCGCTGGGGATGGCGGAGGCCATCGAGGTGGCCTTCGGCGAGGACGGGCGGCTGGTGATCTGCGGCGCGCGCATCGGCCCGATGGTCGTCGACGCCAGCGACCAGGCCGCGCCGCGCCCCTACCCCCCGACGGTGACGACCCTCGGCGCCGCAAAGTACCGGCGCTGCTCGCACGTTACGGTAGCGGGCTCGGTGGCCTACGTGACGTTCCGGGCCGACTCGACCATGCCCTCGTACCTCGCGGCGGTGGAGCTGTCCGCCGCCCCGGCGGTCGTGGCGGTCTACAACGCGCCGGCCGGGCGGGTGTTCGAGGCCTCCGTCGCGCGCAACGGCCTGGTGATGGTGGCGATGCACCAGGACGGCCTGGGCGTGTTCGAGCGCGCGGGCGAGGCCTTCACGGAGCGCGCGACGCTCGGCGGCCTCACCAACGCCTACGGCCTCGCGCTCGACGGCAGCACGCTCTGTGTCGCCGACGGCGAGGGGGGCCTGGCCACGGTGGACGTCAGCGACCCGGGCGCCCCGCGGGTCGTCGGCCGGGTCGCGACCGGCGGGGTTGCGCAGTCGGTGGTGGTCGACCCCTCCAACCACATGGCGTACGTGAACGTGGGGGCCGGCGGCGTCGTGATCGTCGACGTGGCGCGCCCCGAGGCGCCGGCGCTCGCCGGTCGGGTCGCGACCGGTGGGACGGTCGGGCAGCTCTCCGTGGAGAGTGGGCGGCTCTACGTGGCGGCGTGGCGCGACGTGCGGGTGTACGCCCTCGACGACCCCCGACGCCCCGCCCTCGTCGGCGTCGCCCGGCCCGCCCAGAACGACCAGCTCGTGCGGGTGATGGGCGTCGCCGCGCACGGGGATGCCGTCGCGGTCGCCAACTGGAACTACCTACAGACGTGGCGCTTCCGTCCGGGGTACGCGGCGCCATACCTCGAGACCTCGCCCGAGCCGGTGGCGCTCGGCCGCACCGCCGTCGGCGCTACTACGGATGCCTTCTTCGTCGTCGAGAACCTCGGGCGCGCCCCGCTCGCGGGCCTCACCGCGCGGAGCGATGACCCAGCGTTCGAGGTGGATCCCGCGTCCCTGACCCTCGAAGCCGGTGAGAGCCGCGAACTGCGTGTGCGCTACCGCGCGGCCGACCTGACGCCGCGCCGCGCGACGCTCGCGCTGCAAGGCGACGGCGACGCAGCGAACGCCGTCGCGGTCGAGCTGCACGCGAACTCCGTCCACCTCACTGTAGGCGACCGTGCGCCCGACGAGGTCGTGCAGCGCGCCGACGGCTCGGAGTGGCGCCTCGCCGACCAGCGCGGCCACGCGGTGCTGCTCACCTACTTCAGCACGTGGTGCCCGGTCTGCGGCCTCGACCTGCCCGACGTCGAGGTGAACGTCTGGCGTCGCTACCGCGCGCGCGGCCTCGAGGTGGTCGGCGTCGACCCGCCCCTGGCCACGTTCCGTGCGCCCGACACGCTCGCCGACGTGGCCGCGTTCGTCCGCTACCTGGGCCTCACCTTCCCACTGGGGGTGTCGACGACGTCGGTCTACGACACCCTGCGCATGGGGCGCAGCGACGAGTCCGCCCCCTTCCCGCTGACAGTGCTCGTCGACCCGGCCGGGCGCATCGCCTACCTCGGCAACACCATCAATCCGGTCGCCCTCGACGCCGCCATCGAGCGCACACTGTCGGGAGCCCCGTGAGGCGCCCGACAGGCCGCCGGGCCGCCGGGCTCCTCCTGCTCCTCGCGCTGGGGGCCGGCTGCGCGCCCGAGCCCGGCGCTCTGGCCAGCGCCCCCCCGGCGGCGGGGGACGCGCCAGCGGCCCGCTGCGCGCCCGGCATGACCTGGGTCGGGATCGTCGAGGGCCGCGTCGTCGACGAGCGCGGCGAGGCGCTCCCCGACGAGCGCGTCGGCTTGTGCGGGGCGACGTGCTTCGGCTCCAACACCCGCTCCGACGGCCGCTTCTCGGTCCACGCCGACTTCTGCTTCCCCACCTCACGGGAGTTCCCGCAAGGCGCGGTCTTCGACGTGTACGGGCTCGGCTACCGCCCGGACGTGTCCATCGGCTTCAACCCCCGCGAGCTCGCGTCCCTCGAGCACGTCTCGCTCGGCGACGTGAGGCTGCCCGGGCTCTTCGGCGCGCCGTCGGTGCCCGTGCCGGGCGCGGCCGACCCGGCGCAGCGCCTCACGCTGCCCGACGGCTTCTCCCTCTCGATCGCGCCCGACAGCCTCGCGCTGGGGTTCAACAGCATCGCGCGCGTGAGCGCGGTGCGCGTCGAGCGCGCCGACCTGCCCCCCTTCCACGGTCGCGACGACGCGGGGTTGAGCGCCTTCTACGCGCTCACCCCGTCGGGCGCCCGCTGCAGGCGGCCGGCGCCCGCCACGCTGCCGAACGACGCGAGCCTCGCGGCCGGCGCCGAGGTCGAGATCGTGATGGTGGGTGAGCCCCTGGCGGGCGACGTCCTCCCGCCCGGGTCGATCGGCGTCGTCGACCGGGGGCGCGTGACGGCCGACGGCCGGTCGATCGTCACCGACCGCGGCCTGCCCTTTCTCGGGTGGGTGGGCTACCGCGTGCCCTGAGCCGGCTCAGGGCGCGCGGGCCCGCGCACCCGGTAGAGCGTCACCCGCATGACCGGGTGGTTCCGCTCGAAATCGTGGACGTTGACGTCCTTCGAGAGCCCCGAGGTGAAGAACATGAACACCTCCCGCCAGCGCGCGGTCTGCATCACGGGCTGCAGCTCGAAGCGGCCGAACACGGCGTCGTAGGGGGCGGACGCCGGCCGGCCGAGGGCCCGCTGCGCGTCGCACTCCAGGCCGCAGAAGAAGTAGACGTCGCGGCGGGCGAGGTCGATCCGGGCGGGGTCATCGATGAACGACGGCCCGCGCGGGGAGGGGGCCTCGCCCCAGTGGAGGTACCTCTCGTAGTAGGCGCGCACGCGCTCGCCCTGGCGGTTGACCGCGAGGGGGATCTCCAGCACCTGGTCGCCGGGGCGGAGGAGGTGGGCGGCGCGGGCCACCAGCCGGTACTCGTACTGGTAGTCGAGGTCCTTGCGGATGTAGCTCGCCGACAGCCACGGCATCGACAGCACGAGGGCCATCGCGGGCGCCCACATCCACGGCCACCGGATAAGGCGCGCCGCGTGCGCGGACATGATGATCAGGGGGTAGATGAGCTGCAGGAAGTACTTGGAGTTGCCCACGACGGTCTCGGACAGGGCGACCGAGGTGATGGCCATCGTGCCGAGGTACCAGAGCGCCACGAGGGCCATGCCCTCAGGCATCGACGCGGCGAACACCACGGTGCCCAGGGCGAGGAGGGCGAGCCCCGGCCAGGAGACCACCCACGGGTTGAAGAGCACGTTGTGTGCGGAGAAGAAGAGCTGCTTGAAGCTGTGGAGGATCTGTACCGAGTGCCGCGGGCTCAGCATCTGGGTGCTGGAGTCGAGCACCCGGATGAAGCCGAGGTTGATCGCCAGCAGCGCGGCCAGGAAGGCCCAGAGCGCCGGCTGCGCGCGGACGTCGCGGCGGTAGAGCACCGCGAAGACGTAGAGCACCGGGAAGGACAGGAAGTTCAGCGGGCGGGTGAGCAGGAACGAGGGCAGGACGAGGAGCATCACGAGCCCGGTGGGGGCCTGCGCGCGCCAGTCGCTGCGCTTCATCGTGAGGTGGAAGAGCACGAACACCAGCGCGCCTAGGAAGAGCGAGCTGATCACCGGCGCCTCGGTGGAGGAGAGCTTGATGTGCATCGGGTGGCAGGCGAGCAGCCACGCCGAGAACCAGCTCATGGCCTTCCGCCCGAAGATGAGCTCGGTGTGCAGCGCGATGAGCAGCGGCGAGAGGACTGCCAGCGCCATGTTGAGCCCGAACGCCCCGCGGTAGGGGCTGAACGCGACCCCCACGAGGTGGTCCGCCGCGACGCTCAGCAGGACGATCACCCGCGGCAGCCGCTCGATGGCCGTGAAGTGGGTGTGCTCGTAGACGACGGGGTTGTAGAAATACCAGCGGAGCCCGACGGTCACCGCCAGGAGCGCGGCGAGGTGCAGGAGGTCGCGGGGGTCGCTGACCAGGCTGCGGCGGAACTGGTCGAGGAAGATGAGGAGGGCCAGCAGGAGGGCAGCCACCTGCGCGAAGACCCAGGCGTCGCCGTTGAGGGCCTCGACAAACCAGGATGGGTAGTACATCGCTCCCGGCCGAACGTATCAGCTAGCCGAGCCCGCTCCACTCCAGGTTGCGCTCCATGATGGTGCGCTGCGTGGCGGGGCCCGTGACCGTGTAGCCATCGTTGACGAAGGGCTTGTACCGGGGGAGGTTGAGCGCGGCGAGTTCGGCCATGCGCTCGGGGGTGGTGGGCGCCAGCCGGGCATCGAGGGCCTGGAGGAAGGGCCCCAGCACGCGGATGAGCTGCGAGACCATCTGCGGGAGGTTGTCGGCGAGCTGGTTGCGGGTCTGGTGGGTGACCCGGTCGCTGAGGTTCTGGAGCGCGGGGCTGCGCCACGTGAAGGTGTACCGGGGCGAGGTGACGAAGCCCTGCTGCCCGGAGGAGACCGGGAGCACGGTGAAGTCGACGGGGACGTTCACCAGGGAGAACTGGTCGGCCTCGTTCACGCGCCCGAGGATGTGCGGGATGTTCACCTGGAAGCGGTTGCGGGGGATGACCTCCGGGGGCGCCTCCACGTTGGGGCCGTCGAAGGCGTTGGAGCCCGCGGCGGGGCCCTGACCCGGGAAGATGGTCTTCGCGGTCTGCAGGTAGAGCTCGGAGATCTCCGCCTTGCGGTCGTGCCCGAGGGCCGAATACAAGAACATCAACAGGTAGAGGTCGATGTTTCCGGCCACGCAGCGGGACTGGCCCTTGGCGCGGGTGATGGTCTTGTAGAAGCGCTGGGTCGACGCCACGATCTGCTGCTTCTTCTCCTCCCATCGCAGCCCGTCGCTCTCCCACTTGCCGCCCGGGATCTCGTTGAAGGCCTGGTCTTCCAGGAACTTCGTCGCGTCGGTGAGGCGGTCGATGCCGAACTTCTCGGGGTTCTTCCCCCAGGGGGAGGTGGCGATCAGGTAGTACGAAGAGACCGAGTAGAAGTCCGTGGTGTGCGCCGTGCGCTCCAGGAACTCCATGATGCGGTCCTGCTTGGTGCGGGTCTCGTGGGGCATCCCGGCGATGAGCAGCACGTGGTTCCAGATGCCGAGCTCGTGGCTGGCCTTGAGGAGCCGCTCGATGGTCTCGGTGTTGATCCCCTTGTTGATCATGCGGAGCATGGAGTCCTCCGGGGACTCCACCCCGAAGACCAGCCGCATCGCGCCGGAGCGCCGCATCTTCTCCAGCAGGTGCTCGTCGAGCGAGCGCATGTTGCAGCAGTCCGACCAGAGGATGTCGAGGCGCTGGTCGACGAGCGCGTCGCAGAACATCTCGGCGTACTTGTAGACCGAGTTGATCTGCGTATTGAGGAAGTGGAAGTGCTTGCAGTTGTAGGTCTCGGACAGGAACCGTAGCCCCGCCACGGTCTGCGCGAGGTCTTCGCCTTCGATCTTCGTATAGGCGTAGGAGCAGAACCCGCACGGGGCGTTGCAGCCGCGGATGAAGATGTGCGGCAGCACCACGATCTGGTCGTTCTCGAAGCGAGAGAACTTCAGCATCGTCTCCTTGTCGAAGTGGAACCGCTTCATGATCTGGCGGCCGGAGTACCGGAAGCGGTCGACCAGCTTCGGGTCGAACACCGGCACCGCCGCCGGGATCGTGTCGTACGCGTGCGCCCCGGCCTCCGCCGCGCTCAGGTCGGTGCGCTCGAAATCCAGGGCCTTCGAGCCGGTCGGCGCGGGCACGTGCTGCACGCCGTCGATCACGGTGCGCTGGCGCATGAGCTGCCGCGCGGCGATGACCACCGGGGCCTCCGCCTCGGCGAGCCCGCCGGCCGCGGCCATCGCGTTGGCGCCGATGTTGGTGTGCTCGGGCACGCCCTTGCGCAGCCCCGACAGCGTCAGGAGGTCGCGGTCCATGGCCGTGTCCGGGGCCGCGCGCCCGAAACAGATGGAGCCGTCCCCGGAGCGGTAGATCACCCGCGGGCCGAGCGTGCGGTTGCGCGCGTGCTCGCCGCTCCAGCTGTTGCGGAACAGCTGGACGGTGATCGCCTCGGCCTGCCCGACGAAGGCGTAGTCGATGGCCGGACACTCCTCCATGATCCGCTGGTAGATCGCGGGCTGGGTGCTGTCCGGCGAGGCCTGGAGCCCGCCGATGATGATGGTGCACTTCGGGTATCGCTCGCGGAGCGCCTTGGCGAGGCACTGCCCCACGGCGGCCAGGGCCATGACGTTCACGATGCGGTCGAGCACGGCGGAGAGGGAGATGCCGAACACGGCCTTCTCGGTGACGCCGAGCACCACGAGCAGCTTCTCGGTCTGCGGGCGCAGCGTGTCGTCGGTGCCCGCGAGGAAGCCCGCGACCAGCGCATGGTCGAAGTACTGCCGGAGGTCGAAGGCGTTCGCGTCTTCGGAGCACGCCTCGCAGACCTGCGCGTCGAAGTCCCAGTGCTCGAGGTCGCGGTGCCCGAGGCGGAAGAGGTGCCCCATCAGCGTGGGCACCCCGAGCTTCACCATCTCGTAGTCGTGCTCCCAGTTCATCTCGAGCACACGAAACGTCGGACTGATGAAGCCGATATTCATGGAGTCACTCCCGGACGTGAGCAGCGAAGGGCGTCGATCGACCGCAGGCAGGTTCGCCCCGAGGAGCCGGCGGACGTGGCCGTCCATGGGCTCGCCGGGGTGCCGCGCCATGCCTCGGTGGAAGAAATCACGCAGGGCCGCGCCGCCGACGACGGGGCGCAGCTCCGACTCGCCGTGCACGGCGACGTAGCGCCGGTCGAGCTTGGTGCACACCGACGACAGCGCGCAGCCCTCGCACACCGAGGCCGACCCGCGGCGGTGGTCGGAGGCGCGGCCGTCGATGAGCACCTCGCCGTCGCGGTTGATGGAGAGGATGTTCTCGTCCGTGAGGTCGGTCGCGAAGACGGCCTCCTCGCCCAGCAGGCAGAGCGGGAAGTGCGTCAGCGTCACCATCGCCCCGCGCGCCCGCGCAACGCGCACGGCCTCGCGCACGTACCCCATGAGCTCGGTGTAGCGGGCCACCAGGGCGGCGTCGGACCCCTCGGCGCCTTCGAAGCAGTGCTTGAAGCGCAGCGTGGGGATGCCCTCGTCGACGAGCATCGCGGCGATGGCCGGAAGCCGCGGGGCGTTGCGCGCGGTCACCACGGTGGTCGCGCCCAGCACGGGCCGGTACTTCGCGGAGAGCTCGCGCAGGTGGCCCATCCCCCGGCGAAACGCCGCGAAGGCCCCGGGCCGGGCCATCATGGCGTCGTGCATCTCGGCGCCGTCGCCGTGGATGGAGAAGTCGATGTGGGAGAGGCCTGCGGCGAGGGCCGCCTCGGTCCACGCGCGGCTCTTGAACACGATGCCGTTGGTGTTGATGGTGATGGACTCGTACCCGAGCTCGCGGCCGCGTCGGCAGAACTCCGCGAAGCGCGGGTGCACCGTGGGCTCGCCGCCGGTGAACCCGAGGATCGTGCAGCCCTCCGCCCGGGATTCGACCATGCGCTCGAGGATCTTCTCGTCGGTCGGGTTGAGCTCGGGGCGATTGAGGATGTCGAGCACGCAGCAGAAGGGGCACGCCGCGTTGCAGAAGGTAGTCAGGCTGATCAGCGCCACGCGCGAAGGCCGCGGCGGGGGCGCTGCGCCGAGCACCTTCAGGTGGGTTGTCCGTGAAGAGTCTGCCGACATGGTGGAGGGAGCCGCGAACGTAGCACGGCGCGCGTGCGAATCAGGGAGCGCCCTGGTTCGGCGCAGAGGCCCAGGGGATGCCCGCTCGCTACGGCGCTGCTGCCTGCTGGTCCCCTTCGGCGCCCGGAATGCCCGCGCGGGCCTTCTTCAGGGCCCCCTTAGGCCAGCTCCACCACGCAGTCGTCGCCCACCATCAGGCTGAGGGCGCCGGCGCGGGTGCTGCCCGGCCGCACCCGCACCCGACGGCCGAGGAGCGAGTCCTCCAGGCGCGCGGTGTCCTCGACCACGCAGCCCTCCATCAGCACCGAGTGGTCGACGCCCGAGCGCAGCACCGTCACCCCGTCGCCGATGCTGGTGTAGGGGCCGATGCGCGCGTCGGTCAGCCGCGCCCCCGCGCCGATGATCACCGGGCCGCGGATGGTCGAGCGCTCCACCACGGCGCCGGCCTCGATGCGCACCCGGCCGCTCACCCGGCTCGCGGCGTCGACGAGCCCGAGGCGCGCGGGCACCAGCCACGAGTCGAGCACGGTGGAGTTGGCCAGGAGGAGGTCGTCCTTCTTGCCGGTGTCCAGCCACCAGGAGCCGAGCACGTCGTGGTGGATGTGCTCGCCCCGCGCCAGGATGCGCGAGAGCGTGTCGGTGATCTCCAGCTCGCCGCGCGCCGACGGGGCGATCTCCGCGATGGCCGCGAACACCGACGGGCGGAACAGGTACACCCCCACCAGCGCGAGGTCGCTCGGCGGGTCGGCGGGCTTCTCGACCAGCCGGGTGATGGCCCCGTCGGCGTCGAGCACGGCCACCCCGAAGGCCCGCGGGTCGTCGACGGCCTTGAGCATCACCGAGGCGCTCCAGGCGGGCTCGGCCCGGAAGGCGTCCACCGCCGGGCGGATGGAGTCGCCGATGAGGTTGTCGCCCAGGTACATGCAGAAGTCGTCGTCGCCCAGGAAGGGCCGCGCCGTGAGCGCCGCGTGCGCCAGCCCGGCGGGGCGCTCCTGGACGATGTACGTGAGCCGGGCGCCCCAGCGGGCGCCGTCGCCCAGGGCCGCGCGCACCTCCGCGCCCGTCTCCGGCGAGATGATCACGCCGATGTCGGTGATGCCCGCGTCGACCAGCTTGTCGACGACGAAGAACAGGATCGGCCGGTTGGCCACGGGCACCAGCTGCTTGGCGCCGGTGTACGTGATCGGCCGCAGCCGCGAGCCCGCGCCGCCCGCCAGGACGAGGCCCTTCACGCGCCGCCCCCGAGGCCGAGGCGCGCGCGGTCGTGGGCGCGGGCGTCGCACCAGCCGCGGTGCGCGAGGTACCAGCCCACGGTGGCGCGGAGGCCCGCGTCGAGCGAGTGCGCGGGCGACCAGCCGAGGGCGTCGCGGGCGCGCGCGGCGTCCACGGCGTAGCGGCGGTCGTGGCCGGGGCGGTCGCCGACGAAGCGGATGAGGGCGCGGTAGCCGCCGGGCGGGGCGCGGAGGCCCGCCGCGGGCGCGAGCTCGTCGAGCAGCGCGCAGAGCGACTCGACCAGGGCGAGGTTGGTGCGCTCGGCGCCGCCGCCCAGGGTGTAGGTGACCCCGGGGGCGCCGCGCAGGGCTGCGGCCAGGAGGGCGTCGCAGTGGTCGTCGACGTAGAGCCAGTCGCGCACGTGCTGCCCGTCGCCGTACACGGGCAGCGCGCGGTGCTCGACGGCGTTGAGGATCATCAGCGGGATGAGCTTCTCGGGGAACTGGTACGGCCCGTAGTTGTTCGAGCAGTGGGTGGTCACCACCGGGAGGCCGTAGGTGTTGGCCCAGGCCCGCGCGAGGTGGTCGCCGCCGGCCTTGGAGGCCGCGTAGGGCGAGTTGGGCGCGTGGGCCGAGCCCTCGTGGAAGCGCCCGCCGGCGCCGAGGGAGCCGAAGACCTCGTCGGTGGACACCTGCACGAAGCGGAACCCGGGCGGGGCGGCGCCGGACCCGACGTAGCGCCGGGCGGCCTCGAGCATCGCGTGCGTGCCGAGCACGTTGGTGCGAAGGAAGTCCGTCGCGTCGTCGATGGAGCGGTCGACGTGGGACTCCGCCGCGAGGTGGAGCACGGCGTCGGGGCGGTGCTCTCGCAGCAGGGCCTCGACCAGGGCGCGGTCGCAGACGTCGCCGCGCACGAAGCGGTGCCGCGGGTGCCCGGCCACGTCGCGGAGGTTGTCGAGGCTGCCGGCGTAGGTGAGCAGGTCGAGGGTGACCACGGAGCAGGCGTCGTCGCGCAGGGCGCGGCGCACGAGGTTGGCGCCGATGAAGCCCGCGCCGCCGGTGACGAGCAGGGCGGTCACGCGGGCACCACCCCGAAGGCCGCGAGCGCGCCGAGGCCCGGCGCCCGCCGCGCGAGCCGCGCCACCCGCTCGGGGCCGCGCAGCACCTCGAGGGCGCCGTCGGTCAGGCGCAGCCCGTCGCCGAGGGAGAGCACCGCCCCGAGGGCCCGCTCGAAGCCGTCGCGCACGGCGCGGTCGTCCGTGGGCGACACGCCACCGACGACGCCGCCGTAGCGCAGCACGTCGGCGTCCTGGCGCGCCTCGGTGAGCACCACGAGGCGGGCGTGGTCGAAGAACAGCACCGGCCGCGCGAGGGCCTCCCGCAGCGCCGCCGCCGCGGCGGGCTGGGCGCGCGCCAGCAGGTCGAGCACGGCCTCGGCCTGGGCCACCGCCCGCGGGCACCCGTACGAGCACGGGAACGACGGCAGCACGTACGCGAAGAGGTTGTTGAGCACCGGCGCGAAGGGCAGGCCCAGCCGCCGGGTGCGCGCGAGCGCGGCGTAGCGGATGGCCGTGTTGTTGGAGCGGTCGGGGAGGGCGGCGAAGGCCTCCACGCAGCACGGCGGGTACCCGAGCATGGCGCCCATCTCGGCGAGGTGCTCGCTCGGGCCGCGCGGGTCTTCGTAGATGGCGCGGGCGCGAGCCACGAGGGCGGGGTCACGGGAGAGGAAGAGGTCGACGTGGGTGCCCTCGCCGGGCGCCGCGGGGGCGCGGCCGCGCACGTCGGTGACGGCGTCATACGTGAACAGGTAATCGACCCGCGCGGCGTGGTGGTCGGCGAAGCGCGCGGCGAAGGCCTCGGCCTCGGCGCGGGGGAGGGTGAGGTAGAGCGCGGGCTTCAGGCCGTGCTCGTAGGCGAGCACCTCGAGGCGCGGGACGTCCACCCGCAGCGGGTCGGCGGGGAGCGGGGGAGGGTCCGCGGGGAGCCCGTCGGGGGCCTCGAGGCCGAGGGCGCGGAGGGCCTCGGCGGGGGTGCGGGCGTCGCGGGCCGCGGCGCTGACGCGCTGCCAGCCGGCGCGGTCGTCGGCCGGGGGCGGGCCGATGACGACGGCGGGCGAGGGGCGGGCGGGAGGGCGCGCGGGCGAGGGGGAGGGCGCGCCGTCGGCCCCGGGGGAGGTGTGGCGGATCTGCTGGAAGCGCGAGCCGAGCGAGCGGACGACGTCGCGGGCGAGGTCGGGGACGGGGTCGCCCCAGCGGTCGGGGCGGCGCTCGAGGAAGCGCACGATCTCGCGCAGCATGCGCACCTCGTCGTGGCGGCCCACCACGCGGAACATCGCGTCGTGGACGCCGTACGCCCGGTCGGTGGCGAGGTGCTGGAAGCGCCACGGGACCTCGGCCTCGTAGCCGTAGCGCCGGGCCGAGTCCATGGCCTCGTAGGGGAAGCGCTCGGCCAGCAGGCCCTCGTGCTTGGCTTTGTAGAAGAGCGCGGTGTCGGGGTAGAGCCGGAGCTTGGCGCGGGTGACCTGGCCGCGGAACTCCTGGAGCCCGACGCGCTCGGCGGCGTCGAGGTTGAGGACGATGTCCGAGAGCTCGGTCCAGGGGTTGTAGAGGATGAACCCGAAGGCCGCGGGGGTGTCCGAGTAGCTCTTGGGGTAGCGCCGGCGGAGGCGCCGGCACTCGAGCACGGTGCGCTCGTTCTGCTCGACGGTGACGCCCTTGTTGTAGAGGTCGAGGTCCTTCTGCGAGAGGCTCTCCAGGCCCACCAGGAAGAGCAGCACCCGGTGGCCGTGGCGCTCGGCGCCCTGCCGCGCGCGCTCCATCACCGGCATCGAGCCGAGGAACCAGTCCGCCCGCGTCTCGATCAGCACCTCCATCGGGTGCGCGGCGCGCTCGCCGAGCCGGTCGATGAACTGCACCAGGTAGGGGAAGGGGTTCTGGTCGTTGAGCTGGATGCGCGCGGTCTCGGGCGCGTGATCGAGCAGGTGGTCGAGCTGCGCGAGCACCGACGCGAGCACCTCGCCGGACGGGCGCCGCGGGATGCCGCCGGACGCGCAGAAGCTGCAGCCGCGGAGCACGACCTTCTCGTCGGGAAAGGGGACGTCGCGGAAGTGGGGGTTGTCCCGCACGCTCTGCCCGTAGGCGCACCCGGCGCTGCCGTGCACCACCGCGGGCCGGTCGGGCCGCTGGTCGCGGCCGACGCCGATGCGCACCAGGTTGTCCCGGGCGTGCGCCCGGGTGAGCTCCATCTGCGGCAGCCGGAACATCGCCTCGGTGACGGGCTCGCCGGCGGCGACGGCGCGGGCGATGGCCGCGAAGGTGTCGACCTGGTTCAGCGGGAAGGCGTGGGTGGTGCCCGGGAAGGCCACGCGCGGGTCGCCGAGGTAGATCCAGGTGACGTCCGGGAGCTGCGTCCGGAGGCGCTGGAAGACGGCCTCGCTCCACAGGCGCACGTACGCGCAGACCCGGTAGCGACCCTGGAGCTGCGCGACGAGGGCGTCGATGGCGGAGAGGTCGTCGGCGTCGGGAGCGTCCGAGGCGGGGAGCGTCGCCTCGAAGAGCTCGTTGTGGACGCCCTGCGAGGTCAGCGCCGCGGAGAGCGAGGGGATGAGGTCGTCGTGGATGAAGTTCCGGCTCTGCGCAACCTGGAACAGCAGGATCGCCGCGGCGGGTTCGACCATCGCGGTCAGCGAAACTCCGCGCGGAACGACAGCCCGGCGGAGGCGTTGACCTGCACCAGCGTGTCGCCCACGAGCACCCGCGACTGCCGCTGGCTCACCACCGTCAGGCTGCCGGAGCTGTTGTTCTCGGGCGCCGAGAGGAAGCGCCCGAGCACCGACGGGGGAATCTCCCCGACGCCGCGGGTGCCATCAAAAGAGCACGACGCCGTGATCTCCTCCAGCCAGGTGGGCGTGGTGCCGTTGGCGGGCCGCTGACCCAGGGAGGCGACCACCCGCTCCGACGTGGGCTCCCAGCGGAGCGCGAGCGGCGAGCGGCGCTCGATGTAGACGATCTGGTTGATCGCGTCGGGCACCATCGGCCCGATGTACCGCAGCGGCAAGGGGAACAACACCGGCGCCTGGAACGGCTCCCGCAACCCGCCTCCCACCGCGCCCACACAGATCTCGTCGTCGGCCCTCCAGCGCGCCCCGGCGGTGCCGTCCGGGCGCGCGTAGGTGCCGTTCGCCTGGGGCATGAGCGCCGCCACCTCGGCCGTCGGGTCGATGCGGTCGCGCACCGTGACGCGCCCGAGGCTCCAGCCCGTGAGGGGGGCGCCCATGTCGCCGATGTGGTCCGGCGGCGGACGGCAGTCGCGCACCACGCAGGGCCCATCGGTGACCGGCGCGCACCGTTCGGCCTCGTGGGCCACCACGTTGAACACCGACGCGCCGTGGCCGAGCTGCGGGCCGCGGGACACCTGGCTCACGCTGACGAGCACCGATCGGGCGCCGACCGCCGCGCTCACCGCGGTGCCCCCGAGCACCGGGCAGGTGGAGGCCCCACCGCCCCCGCACTCCACCCAGGAGCGGCCCTCCCCGCACCCCGAACAGTTGGTGCCCACGCACCCCGCGTCGGGCTCGACCGAGGTGCTGCCGCAGCGGCCGAGCAGCAGTCCGCCGGTCAGCGTCAGCGCCACTTGCAGGTTCGTCCGCGCGGTCGTCATGGGCCGCCATCATCGCCCCGTCCGCACCGCGCCGCCAGAGGGAGGTTCAGCGGGTGTGATTCCCATTTCGTTCACGCGGCTCGTCCGAGCGCCGGGACCACCCGGGATTGGTGGTGGTGCAGTACTGCGAGGTCATCGGAGTCGAGCCGTGCACGAGCGAAGTGCTCGACGGCGCGGGAGGCATTCGACAGCGTCGGGTTGCGCAGCGCAACGTCGTTCGCGACCGAGCCGTCAGGATGGTGCGGCCGACGCGCATCTCATCGAAAAGATGGCGGCGATTGGTGATGATGGCTGGCGTGAGCTCGTTGTCGTGGCGGCGCCCTCGGACGAGAGGAGGGGACCGGCGGCCATAAGGAGACCGGAACGACGACAGCGCTCAGTCCGGCGACCAGCGGTACACCTCGATGGGGGCGCACCGGCCCCGCGGGGGGATGTCGAACGGCTGGCTGTACCGACCGGCCTGCGACGCCGCGCAGAGCACCGACCTCCGTACGAGCCGCCATGGGTGCGCGCGCAGGGCCGTAGCGCAGTCCTCGGCGAGGAGTTCCCGGGGCGGGGGCCGTCGGGGTGCACCCGGCTGGCACGACGACGGCTCGCGGAAGCACCCGGGGTCGAGGGAGCACACCCGGTCGATCACGAGCCAGTGGGCTCCGCGGTCGGAGTCGCGGAGCTGGCCGACGTCCACGGTCCACACGTCCGGGCGGAGCGAGCGGACCCAGGTCGCCGGGAAGCGCCGAAGCTCCCGCCCAGGCAGGGTCACGAAGCGATCGCCGGGCGCCATGCGGGCGACGGTCTCTCGCAGCAGGCGGTACTCCGCCGCGATGGGGAGCGGCGGCGCGTGCTCGAAGCGCGCGACGCCCGCGGCGACCACGCACAGCGCCGGCGTCGCGAGCCAGGCGGCGGCGAGGGCGCGGGGTCGTGAGGGAACCAGGACCGCCAGCGCGTCGGCGAGCCCGGCGACGGGCAGGAGGGCCAGCACCATGGAGAACTGCCCGTGCCGCAGCCCCCCCGGAAACCACCCGTGCGACAGGCTCCCCTGCAGCACGCCCACGAGCGGCGCGAGCACGACGAGGAGGGTCGCCTGGAGGTCGCGGCGGAGGGCGCACCGCAGCGCCAGGAAGATCCATGCGGCGCACATCGCGGCACCCATCCAGGTCGGGATGTAGGGGGTGGCCCAACCCAGCCAGAGGTCGTCGCGGCCGACGTACCAAGCGTGCAGCGATGGACTGCGCACGATGAACGGCAGGTGCGGCATCGAGAGGAGCCCGGACGACTCCCGGTGCGACCGCATCGCGCCGAGGATGGAGACGAGCTGCGGCAGGAGCGCGGCCCCGAGGGCGGCGCAGGCCACGGCGAGGGTCCACCAGGGCAGCCGCGGAGAGCGCCGCGCACCCAGCATCGCCAGCGGCGCCAGCGCGGCCAGCGGGAGGGTCACGTCGCGGGCGAGCGCGGCGGCGGCGACGAGGGCGCACCCCGCGGCAAGCGACCTGCGCGACCCCTCGGACGCGCCTACATGAAGCAGCGCCATGCCCGCGCACGCCGTCGCGACGGTGAGATTGAGCGGCTCCTCGGTGGGCGCCAGGAAGAGCGCGAGCGGCTGGAACATCAGCAGCGAGGCCGCGGCGAGGCCCGCGCGCCGGCTGCCGAACGCCCGCGTCGCGAGCCAGAACAGCCCCGGGACGCCCAGCGCGGAGAGGGTCACGCCCAGCGTGAAGGTCGGGTCGCCGTCGGGCCCGAACGCCCTGTTCAGCAGTGCCACGAGCAGCCGGTGCGCGGAGGGGACGTCGTGGTAGAGGGCTGCCTCGGAGAGCGGCATCCCCGCCGTCGCGACGTAGTCGTAGCCGTGGTGGTTCTCGTGGATCAGCGTGTGCGGCGCGGCGACCCAGCGCACCGCGAAGGCGAGTGCGAAGAGGGCGGCGGAGACCCCGAGGGCCTCCCGGCGGGCCGCCGGGGGCATGCGCCGCAGCCGGTCGTACACCGCGGCGCACGTCGTGAGCGCGGCCGTGAGCAGGACGATCTGCAGGCTGAGCAGGGCGTACGCCGGCGGTTGGTACATGTGGTCCCGGCGCCGACGCTACGCCACGCAGCGCGCGGCGGAAACAGGGCGGCTCGACCAGCACGCCGCTGCCACGGTACGAATGGTCCGATGTCACTCTGCGTGGTCACAGGCGCCCCCGGCTGGTTGGGGACGACCCTCGTCCAGGCCCTCCACGCGGGGGCGGCGTTCGGCGCGTTTCGCACCGAGGCGCGGCGGGTGCGCTGCGTGGTGCAGCCGGGCGTCGACGCGGGCCGGCTCGAGCGCCTCGGGCCGGGCGTGGAGGTCGTGCGAGCCGACCTGCGCCACCGCGAGATGCTGCGCGGCGTCTGCGACGGCGCGACGAGCGTCTTCCACGCGGCGGGCATCGTCCACCCGCGCCGCGTGTCCGACCTCTACGACGTCAACGTGACCGGCACGCGCAACCTCATCGACGAGGCCATCGCCGCGGGCGCGAAGCGGTTCGTCCTGGTGAGTTCGAACTCCCCCGCGGGGTTGAACGACTCACCCATGCACCTGATGACCGAAGACGATCCGCCGCGGCCGTACCTGGGCTACGGGCTCTCGAAGCTCCAGGCGGAGTGGGCCCTGAACGACGCGCACCGCGGTGGGCGCATCGAGGGGGTGATCCTCCGGCCCTGCTGGTTCTACGGGCCCGACCAGCCCGAGCGGCAGTCGCGGTTCTTCCGGATGATCCAGGGCGGGCACCCCATCATCTTCGGGCGCGGCGACAACCTCCGGAGCATGAGCTACATCGACAACACCGTGCAGGGCCTCCTGCGCGCCGAGCGCGTCGCGGCCGCCGCCGGGAAGACCTACTGGATCACCGACCGCCGCCCGTACTCCTTCATCGAGATCATCGAGACGGTCGCCAAGGTGCTGGGCGTCCGCGTGCAACCGCGCTACCTGCCCCGCGCCAGCTCCGACGTCGCGCGCCTCTGCGACTCGCTCCTGCAGATGGTGGGCCTCTACAACCAGGAGATCCACGTCGCGGGCGAGCTCGCCGCGTCCATCGCCGTGAGCATCGAGGCCGCGCGCCGCGACCTCGGCTACGACCCGGAGATCGAGCTCGAGGAAGGCATGCGGCGCTCCGTCGAGTGGTGCCGCAAGAACGGCCAGCTCTAGTGGTGCCGCGGCTCGCGCTGGTGACCGGGGGCTCCGGGTACCTCGGGAGCGTGCTGGTGCGCCGGCTGCTCGGGCGCGGGTACCGGGTGCGGGTGCTCGACCTGCGCGACGCCGACGACCGGCCCGCGGGGGTGGAGTTCGTCCGCGGGGATATCCGCGCCGGGGCGGAGGTCGCCCGGGCCTGCGAGGGCGCCGACGTCGTCCACCACGGCGTCGCGCAGGTGCCGCTGGCGAAGGACTCCAGGCTCTTCCGGAGCGTCAACGTCGATGGAACCCGGACGCTCCTGGCGTGCGCTCGCCGCGCGGGGGTGCGCAAGACCGTGCTGGTATCCTCCAGCGCCGTCTACGGGGCCCCAGAGCGCAACCCGGTCACCGAGGCGACGCCCGCCCGGCCGGGGGAGGCCTACGGCGCCGCGAAGCTGGAGGGCGAGCGCGTCGCCGCCGACTTCGTACAAAGGGGCATGGACGTGACGATCGTCCGGCCCCGTACGATCCTCGGGCACGGCAGGCTGGGGCTCTTCCAGGTGCTGTTCGAGTGGACGCGGCGGGGCAGACCGCTGTGGGTGCTGGGTCGCGGCGACAACCGCTACCAGTTCGTGCACGCCGACGACCTCGCCGACGCGTGCATCCTCGCTGGCGAGCGGGCGGGTCCGGCCTCCTATAACATCGGCGCCGAGCGCTTCGGGACCATGCGCGAGGCGCTCGAGACGCTCGCCCGCCACGCGGGCACCGGGAGCAGGGTGCGCTCGCTCCCCGTCGGCATCGCGGTGCGGCTGATGGCGCTCTCCGGCCGACTGGGGCTCTCCCCCCTGGGCCCATATCACGCCCTCATGTACGGTCGCGAGATGTACTTCGACGTCACCGCCGCCCGCGAAGACCTGGGCTGGCGCTCGACCGCGAGCAACGAGGAGATGCTCTGCGAGTCGTACGACTGGTACCTGGCGCACCACGAGGAGGTCCTCGCCCGACGGGACGCCTCGCCGCACCGATCGGCGGTGCGCCACGGGGTCCTCGATCTGCTCGGTTATCTCCCCTGATCGGGATGTAAGGGCAACGGGTCTACACTCCTCTGGGAGGGCGTTCGATGGCAGCGGGCGACGACGACACGAAGGTCCCCGGCCGACCCGAAGGCCCCCCGAGGATGCTCGCGACGGGCGTCGCGATCCTCGCGCTTGGCGCGGCGCTGGTGGTGACCCGGGGCCGTCGGCACCCCACCCGCCCACCGCGCACGCCGCACGCAGCGAGCGGCGCCCAGCCCATCGGAGCGCCCGACCCTCCTGCGGGCGGCGCTCCCTCCGCGCCCCCTATCCCCCCCGTGGGTGGCGCGCCGACGCGGGCGCCGCCCGCTCCCCCGGCGGGCGCCGCCGAGCTCGCGCTGGTGGCCCCGCTCGTGGCCGGCGCCGCCCTGGGCGACGGGGAGATCACAGCGATCACCGGGGTGCAGCGGGGCTTCATGCACGTCCTCGTACGCAGGGGCGCGCAGACCTTCGACCTCGGCATCGGCCTCGCTCGCGATGGAATCGCAGGCCTGCGCGCGGGCCGCTACGCCGTGTACATCCTGGGCTCGACCCGGCCCGACCCGGCCGCGTTTCCCATCGCCGACGCACTCGCGCGGCGCATGGTCGTCAACGCGGGCGTGGCCCCTCCGCCGGGGATGTCCGCGGGCGACTTCCCCGCGTCGACGCGGTAGGGCTCACGGACTCGACGGCGAAGTCCCCGCCCGGGCGCACGGCGTCCTCCAGGACCTCGACAGCCCGCGCGGCGCCGCCACCCACGACGATGCGACGGGGCTGATCTCGAAGAAGCGCAGACGGCTGAGCCCGCGACGTCTCCATGACAAGTTGCGCGTCGATGTGCTCGACCCTCGTCCGCAGGTCGAGTCCTCAAAATCACTTGAATCTTGGCCGCAGTAGGGACGGTCCTTCGTCGCTGACGTCTCGGGCCGCCTCTGGCACAGATCCCAGCAGGCGCGGCGAGCGCACTGGGCTCCTGCCTCGGGTACGGACGTCAAACCGCTGGTCGGGCCATGGGGCGGCTCAGCCCCCGAAATCCACGCACCAGGGTGGCGCCGCGGCGTCCGCCCCGCCCGCGGTGATCGCCCCAGCCGCGTCGACCCGGAGCCCCGCGAGGCGGGCCGCCAGGGCCGCGTCCCGGGGGTCACTCGCGCCATCGCGTCGCCGCGGGGCAGCCGCCCGCGCGATGAGTGCGCGGTCGTCATCGAGGGACAGCAGCGCCAGCAGGGACTGCGCGGTCGTCGGCTGGCGGGCCGCCAGCGCCGCGCGGAGCGCCTCGGCGACGCCCACCGCGACGGGGCAGTCGTACCGGCACGGGTAGAACGAGATGAGCTGGGCGCGCGCGGCCATCAACAGCGGGTTGATGCGCGCGTCGGCCCGCGGCGCCCATGCGCCCCGGTCGAGGCGATCGACGCCGCGATCGAGGCGCTCGAGGAAGGCCTCCACGCAGCACGGCGGAAAGCCCAGGAGACTCCCGATGGCCCGGTGGCGCGCCGCGGCATCACCCGCGCTCGCGCGCCCCGGCAGCACGGCCTCCTCGGCGTCCCGCAGGGCGCCCGCGTGCCCGGCCGATCGCGCGGCGTAGAGCACCACCTGCTCGCGCCCGCCCAGCACCGCGGTCTGCGCCGCGCGCAGCACCACGGCCCCGCCGGACCGGAGCTGCGCCTCCACCCGCGCGGCGTCCGCCGGGTCGACGGTTCGGCGAATCGCCGGCTTCTGTCCCAGCTCGAAGGCGAGCCACTCGGCGTCCATCGGGGCTCAGGGCCGTTCGGGTTCGTGGTGGCGGCGCAGCACGTCGTGTCCGATGGTCCACCACCCCGTGCCGCGCCGCCACCGTGATTGACCTGCCTGGGGCCCTCTGCCACCGTCCGACCATCTCCCCCATGGACCCCGATCGCGCCCGCGGTCTCCCGGTGCGCCCCTTCTGCGTCACGGCCGCGTGTGATCTCCGCTGCGCATGGTGCGAGTGCTGCGGTGGCCCGACCGGCGTGGACTTCTCCCCGGGCAGCCCCGAGCAGCCCTCCTTCCCGACCGACCCCACGCACTTCCGTCTCGTGGGCGGCGATCCCTTCTCCCACGGCGACCTGCGCGCGTGGGTCGACTGGGCCCGACACAACCCCGCGGCCTACGTCTCCGTCGAGGGCCACGCGCACCGCCTCCTGGAAGCGGGCGCCATCGACCGCCTGCTCGCCGCGCGCCCGGACGCCGTGCGCGTGCTGCTGCCGACGCTCGACGACGACCTGCTCGCCCGCTGGACGGCGAAGCCCCTCGTGGCCGCGCGCTCCCTCGCGGCGATGGAGGCGCTCCTGGCCGCCGGGCTCCCGGTCGTCGCCGTCGTCGCCCTCAACGCCGCCACCGCGCCGCACCTCCAGGACACCGTGTCGGGCCTCGCGCGGCGCTTCCAGGGGCGCGTCCCGGTGGTGCTGCTCCGAGCGCCCGTGCTGCCGCCACGCCCGGGGCGCCTGCACGACCTCGCGGTCGACGATCCCGCCGAGACGCTCACCATCGGCGAGGCCCTGGAGGCGCTGCCCGCGGCGCTCCCATTCGACGCCTCGCTCACCTTCGACGCGCTGAAGAACGACCCCCCGTGCCTGCTCCCCGCGAGCGCCCGTCGGCCGGGCCTGGTGACCGCCGCGAGGTCCGAGCGGGCGCTGGCGAGCACCCCCGCCCCGGAGGTGTGCGGCGGGTGCGCCTGGAGGCCCCGGTGCACCTGGCGACCGGCCGCGCGGGCGGTGCCGGTGCACGCCATGGTGCCGCTCTCGCAGGCCGAGGCCATGGCGATGCAGTCCGCCCTGGAGGCCGGCGCGGCGACCCCCGCCCGCGTCGACGAGCGCGCCCGGCGGCGCGAGGCGCAGGGGCTGCCCGACCTGCTCTGCTTTGCGCCGTTCACCTCCCTCTCGGTGCACGAGCTGCGCAAGCGGCCGGTGCCCTGCGCGCAGTCGTGGGTGGACACCACCTCGACGCCGGAAATGGAGGCCGAGGCGCTGGGGGTGCCCGTGGCGGAGGTCGTCGCCATGAACGCCCGCGCCCAGGAACTCTGGGGCGTGCCCTGGCACGACGTCATGAACGAGGACTGGCCCCTGCGCGAGGTCTGGAACGCCCCGCTGCTGCGCCACATGCGTCGGCAGATGGTGCGCGGCGGGCCGAGCGACCGGTGCCGCTCGAGCTGCCGCGTGGTGCTCGGGGTCGAGGAGCGGGGGACGCCCTTCCTGACGCGCCCGGACGCCGAGCTCTCCGCGGCGGTGGTGGCCAACCGACGGCTCCTGCTCGACGAGCTGCGCGCGGGGAAGGCGGTGCTCACGGCGCTGCCGATCGACCTGTGCGTAGGCGTCTCGTCGCACTGCAACATCAGCTGCGGCTTCTGCACCGGCCCGATGGGAAACTTCGGAGAGCTGAGTGACCGGCGCTTCGCGGAGGTCGTGGAGCTCCTGCCGACGCTGATGCACTTCTCCGCCGTGGGCCCCGGAGAGCCGCTGATGAGCGCGGCCTTCAACCGCCTGCTCGACCACATCGCCGCCGGCGACTACCCCTCGCTCACGGTGAGCGTCACCACCAACGGGACCCTGCTGCGCCAGAGCTGGATCGACCGCTATCAACACCTGCGCTGGGGAATGATCCGCGTCTCGCTCAACGCCGGGAGCGCCGCCACCTACGAGCGGATGACCGGGAAGACCGGCTACTTCGAGCGGGTCCTTGCAGGCCTGGAGATGCTCGCCGCGATGCGCGACCGCCAGCGCGACCCCTTCGAGCTGGTCGTGAGCTGCGTGCTCGGCGCCAACGTGCAGGGCGACCTCGCGCCCTTCGCCGCGTTGGTCGACCGCCTGGGCGCGCGCATCGTGCTCGAACCCATGACCGGCGACCTGGACGGCACCAGCCCCTACAAAGACCCGGGGCGCACCCGCGCGCTCGCGGCCGAGTGCCATACGGTCGCAGACGCCTATGCGATCCAGAACCCCCCGGTGGCGCGCGCGTTCAACGCCATGGCAACGTTCGCCGAGGAGCGGCTGCGCAAGCGGCTCCAGGTGATCCTGCCGCGCCGGTGAGGGCGCGTACCCGAGTGCGAAGCTCGAACTCGGGTACGATCGACCGGAGGAGACTCCCCCATTGGGCCGGATCAAAATCCTTGCGCTGGTGATGCTGGGCGCGGCCTGCGCGACGCCCGGGGCCGCGCGCGACGCCGGGACCGACCCGGAGCAGCCCGTCGATGACCAGCCGCGCCTGGTGGTGCGGCGACGGCTCACGCGCGACGAGCTCTCGGCCACGCTGCGCGCGCTCCTGCGCAGGGGCGGCGAGTTTCCGCAGCTCCCCCTCGACGCGCGGATCCGGGGCTTCGACACCAGTCCGGAGGTGCTCCCGGTCTCCTCGGCGCACGCGGCCGCCTTCGCGCTCATCGCCAACGAGGCCGCCGTGCAGATCGAGCTCTCGGGGGGCCCCGCGGTGCTCCTGGGCGCCCCGTGCAACCTCGCCGGCGACGCCGACCGCTGCGTCGACGCCTTCATCCGTCGCCTGGGTCGGCGCGTGTACCGGCGCGCGCTCAGCGACGAGGAGGTCGCGTCCTACCACGCGCTCGCGGCCGCGGCGGGAGGTGACCACGGCCAGGCGCTCCGCTCAGTGATGTCCGCGCTGCTCCAGTCGCCGTGGTTCCTCTACGCGGTGGAGTCGGCGCGGCGCGACCCCGCGCGCCCGGGGCGGTGGCGCCTGGATGGGTGGTCGACCGCGACCCGGCTGGCGCTGCTCCTGTGGGGTGAGGGGCCGGACGACGCGCTGCTCGACCGCGCTGCCCGCGGCGAGCTCGACACCGACGAGGGCGCCCGGCGCGTGGCGGCGGACATGCTCGCCGACGGGAGGGCGCGCGCCGGCGTCGGGCGCTTTCTGCGCGAATGGCTGCGGCTCTACGCGGTCGACTGGCTCCAGCGCGACCCGACGCGCTACCCGAGATGGCAGGGCAACCTCGGAGGTGACCTGCGCGAGGAGACCGTGCGCTTCGCCGACGAGGTGGTCTGGGGCGAAGGCGGCGACCTGCGCGACCTGCTCACCGGCCCTTGGACCTGGATGAACCCCGCCATCGCCGGTCTCTACGGCGTCGCGCCGCCGCCGTCGGGGGCCTGGACGCGCGTGGCGTTCCCGGACGGGGAGGGGCGCGCGGGCATCCTCACGCAGCCCAGCGTGCTGGCCATCACCGCGCTGAGCCGCCGGGAGTCCGCGACGCTGCGCGGGGAGTACGTGCGCTCGGTGCTGCTCTGCGACCCCGTGGGCTCGCCGCCCCCGGAGGCCGCGGACGTCCCGCCGGGGCCCGCCGACGAGACCGAGCGCCAACGGCTGGCGCGGCACGCGAGCGCCCCGGCGTGCGCCTCCTGCCACGCGCGCCTCGACCCCGTGGGCCTCGGGTTCGAACGCTATGACGGCGTCGGCGGGATGATCGCAGGGCGTGACGACCTCACCGGCCGCGGCTCCGTCGCCGGCCTCACCCCGGCGGACTTCACCGGGCCGGTCGAGCTCGGCCGCCTGCTCCGCGCGAGCGGGCGCTTCGAGCGCTGCGCCGCCACGCAGCTCCTCCGCTTCGCGCTCGGCCGCGCGGAGGCGCCCCGCGACGAGGCGACGATCGACCTCATGACGCGCGCCCTGGCCGCGTCGTCGTACCGATTTCCGGCGATGGCGGCCGCGCTGGTGACGAGCGAGGCGTTCCTCACGCTGAGTGACGCGGAGGTGATGCGATGAGACCGTTCCGACTGTCGCGCAGGGCCGTACTGAGGGGCCTCGGGGCAACGATCGCGCTGCCCGTCCTCGACGCGATGCTCGACGACCGTGGGCGCCTGCACGGCGTCGCGCACGCGCAGGGCATGGAGGCCCCGGTGTGCCTCGTGACGTGGTTCTTCGCGCACGGCACCAAGATGGACGCCTGGACCCCGCCCGACGACGGCGCCCGGTGGACGCCCACCCCGTGCCTCGCGCCGCTCGACGCGCACCGCGGCGACCTCCTCGTGCTCACCGGGCTGGCCAACCCCGCGCCGGAGCTTCTGTCCTCCGTAGGCGGCCCGCACTCCCGCGGCGCCGCGAGCTGGGCCAGCGGGATGCCCACCTCCGCGACGGGCGCGGGCGGCCCGACCTTCGAGCGCCTCGCCGCGGCGGAGCTCGGCGGCGCCACCCGCTTCCGCGCGCTGAGCGTGGTGAACGCCCCGGAGGCGCCCGGCGTCGAGTCCGGCTCCTCGGCGATGCTCACCAACCTCTCGTGGTCCGGGCCGAGCCGGCCGGCGCCCGCGACGCGGGACCCCGCGCAGCTCTTCGCGCAGCTCTTCGGCAGCGTGCGCTCCGACGGCTCGGGCGGCAGCGTGCTCGACCACGTGCGCGGCGAGCTGCTGGCGCTGCAGTCCCGCGTCGGCCGCGACGACCGCGCGCGGCTCGAGGAGCACCTGGGCGCGGTGCGCGACATGGAGCGCGCGGCGACCCCTGGCGCGGCGTGCTCCCCCGGCGTCGCGCCCCCGGACGCGACGCTCCCTCCGCCGGAGAGCGCGCGGCTCCTCCTGCGGCTCATCACGGCCGCGCTGCGGTGCGACCTCACGCGCTTCGCCAGCTTCGCGCTCAGCAACGCGCTCAACAACAGCCCGCTCCCCTGGCTCGGCCTGAACGACGGCCACCACGACCTGTCACATCAGGACGACCACGACACCATCGTGCGCATCACGCGCGACGCCATGGAGCACGCCGCGTTCTTCCTCGGCGAGCTGGCGGCGGCGCGCGACGCCCGCGGCCGTCTCCTCGACCGCTGTCTGGTGTTCATCTCGAGCGAGGTGTCCGACGGCGCGCGCCACGACTACCGCGACCTCCCGGTGATCGTGGCGGGCCGCGGCGGGGGCGTGGCGCCGGGCGCCCACCTGCGCGTCGCCCCGCACACGTCCATCTGTCGGCTGTACCTCTCGCTGCTCCAGCGCGCGGGGGCGCGGGTCGACCGCTTCGGCCTCGACGGCGAGTCCCCCCTCGCGCTCCCGTAGGCGGCGGCGGGGGATCCCGACTAGGATCGCGGGCGATGCACCCCGACGGCGCCCGATGACGACGCGCTACCTGATCACGGGCGGGGCTGGGTTCCTCGGCGTCAACCTCGCGCGCTTCCTGCTCACGCGCGGCCACGCGGTGACCTCGCTCGACATCGCGGACTTCGACTACCCCGACCTCGTCGGCCGCGTGCGCGCAGTCCGGGGCGACGTCCGCGTACGCGCCGACGTCGACCGCGCGATGGAGGGCGCCGAGGTCGTCGTCCACGCCGCGGCGGCGCTGCCGCTCTACCCCCGCGACGTCATCTTCTCGACCGACGTCGGCGGTACGCGCCTCGTGCTCGACGCCGCCCTGCGCCGCGGCGTCGACCGCGTGGTGCACATCTCCTCCACCGCGGTGTACGGCGTCCCCGACCGCGGCCCGCTGCTGGAGGACGACCCGCTGGCGGGCGTCGGGCCCTACGGCGAGGCCAAGGTCGTCGCCGAGCGCCTCTGCCGCGAGCACCGCGAGCGCGGCCTGTGTGTGACGATCCTGCGGCCGAAGTCCTTCGTCGGCCCCGAGCGCCTGGGGATCTTCTCGCTGCTCTACGACTGGGCCGCGAGCGGGAAGGGCTTCCCGCTGCCTGGGCGTGGCGACAACCGGTACCAGCTCCTCGACGTCGAGGACCTCTGTGAGGCGATCGTGCTCGCCGCGACGGCCGACCGGTCCGCGGCGAACGACACCTTCAATGTCGGGGCGCGCGAGTTCGCCACCCTGCGGGAGGACTTCCAGGCGGTGCTCGACCGCGCGGGCTTCGGCAAGAGGATCGTCCCGCTGCCCGCGGCGCCGATGCTCGCCGCGCTCCGGGTGCTGGAGGCGCTCCGGCTCTCGCCGCTCTACCACTGGACCTACGGCACCGTGACGAAGGACTCCGCCGTCTCGGTCGAGAAGGCCGCGCGGGTGCTCGGCTTCGCGCCGCGCTACTCCAACCGCGACGCGCTGCTGCGCAACTACGAGTGGTACCTCGCCCACCGGTCGCGCTTCGCCGACACCGTGGGCGTGTCCCACCGCACGCCGTGGAAGCAGGGCGCCCTGCGGCTGGCCAAGCGGCTGTTCTGAACGCGCGAGACGGCCTCAGTCCGCGCTCCAGCGATAGAGCCCCAGCGTCGCGCAGCGCCGCCGCGGAGGCAGGTCGTAGGGCTGGGGGTAGTGCCCCGGCGACGGCGCGCAGGTGCGCGCGGACCGCACGAGCCTCCACGGTCGCGCCCGCAGCGCCGCGGCGCACTCCTCGTTGACGACCTCCCCCAGGGGTCGCGGGGCCTCGTACCCCGACGACCCGCATAGCGACGGGTTGCGGAAGCACTCGCGGTCGAGCGCGCACACCCGGTCGGTCACGAGCCAGATGGGCCCGCCGCTGCCCGCGCCCGCCCCGGCGGCGAGCGCTTCGGCGGGGATCGGCCGCACGTCCGGGCGCACCGTGGTCACCCACCGCGCGGGGATGTGATGGATGTCGGGTCCGGTCAGCACCACGAAGCGATCCCCCGGGCGCATCGACGCCAGGGCCGCGCGCACGAAGCGGTACTCCATGGCCATCGGGAGGGGCGCGGCGTCGGCGAAGCCGCCCCGGTCGGCGGCGATCAGAGCGGCCGCGGGCGCGAGCAGCCACGCGGCGGGTAGCAGGCGTGGGGGCAGGCGACGCGCCGCGGCGGCGTAGAGCCACGCGACGGGCAGCAGGCACAGGGCCATCGCGAAGAGCTCGTGCCGCAGCCCGGAGGGGAACCACCCGTTCGCGGTCAGGCCGCCCTGCGCGACGGCCACGACGGGCGCGAGCAGGCCGACGCACGCGAGGTGCAGGTCACGCCGGACCAGGCAGCGCAGCGACAGCACGGCCCACGACGCGCACATCGCGGCGCCCATCCAGAAGGGGATGTACGGCTCCACCCAGCCGACCCAGTACCGGTTGAGGACGCGGTCGCGGAGGATCGGCGATCCGACGTCGCCGGGGAAGGGCAGGTGCGGCATCGAGACGAGGGCCGAGGACTCGGCGTGCGCGCTGCGGGCCGCCAGGATGGCGAAGAGCTGGGGCGCGAGCGCGACACCGAGGGCGGCGCACGCCGCGAGGGGCGCCCACCAGGGCAGCCGCGGCGGGCGGCGGGCGGAGAGCAGCGCCAGGGGGGCGAGGGCGGCCAGCGGGAGGGTGATCTCCCGCGCCGTGGCCGCGACGGCGACGAGGGCACAGCCCGCGACCAGGGAGGGCCGCGAGGCCTCCGCGACGCCCGTCTGGAGCAGCGCCATGCCTGCGATCGCCGCGGCCACCACGAGGTTGAGCGACTCCTCGGTGGGCGCCAGGAAGAGCGCGTGGGGCTGGAACATGAGCAGCGAGGCCGCGGCGACGCCCGCGAGGCGGCCGCCGAAGGAGCGCGCGGCGAGCCAGAAGATCGCCGGCACGCCGAGCGCGGACAGCGTCACGTCGAGGGCGAAGACCGGGTCGTGCGCGCCGGACAGGGCGCGGTGCGTGAGCGCCGCGAGGAGCCGGTGGGTCGAGGGGACGCCATGGAGCAGGGCGGCCTCGGCGAGTGGCAGCCCCGCGGTGGCGACGTAGTCGTAGGCGTGGTGGTTCTCGTGCACCAGCGTGTGTGGCGCGGTGCTCCAGCGCGCGAGGAACGCCACGGCGAAGAGGGCGACCGAGGTGACCAGCGCCTCCCGCCGGGCGATGGGGTCCAGGGCGCGCAGCCGCTCGACCAGCGCGGCGGCGGTCGCGAGCGCGGCAGTGAGGGCGATGAGCCCGACGGCGATCAGGGCGAGCGGGTTCGAGGGTTCCATGGTCCTTGCGCGGCGCTTTTGGGGGGGATTACTCCCACCACACCCGCGGGCGCACGCCGGACGCGACGCCGTCGACGCGGAACTCGAACCGCGTCGACCCGGGAGTGGCGGGCGCGCGCACGGACGCGACCCAGGCGTCGCCCTCGCGCCGGGGCGGGGCCACGACCTCGCCGCCGCCATGGGTGATCGCGAGGGTGACGGCGCCCGCCGCGAGGGGCGTGAACCGGAACGTCACCAGGCTCTGGCCGTCGGCCGGCGCCCGCCGCGTCTCCGGGGTGACGCGCAGCAGCGGCGGCTCGCGGAGCGTGTGGACCCGCCCCGCGGCGAGGTTCTCCACCACCTGCACGGCCCCGGAGGGCCAGCGCACCTCGACCCGTGCGGCCTGCGTCTCGGCCCCGAGCCCCGCGAAGATCAGGGGCTCCGAGACGCTGTGCGGCGACGAGATCCCGCCCATGAAGAACCGCATCGGGGCGTCCGCACGGCGCGCCTGCACGAGCACGACGGCGTTGAGCCCGTAGGCGTTGCTGGTCGTCCCGCGGAGCGCGAGGGCGAGGCCGTGGTGACCGTTGTCGATGTCGTTGCGCAGCACGCGCGGCGCGAAGCGGTGGCCGCCCACGAGCAGGTCGGCGTCGGCGTCGCCGTCCAGGTCGCCCACCCACAGCGAGCGCCAGTGGCCGAGCTGGCGCTGGAGCCCGGTGAGGGCCGTGATGTCGACGAAGCGCAGTCCTCCGGCGTTCCAGTGGAGTGTTGGGTGCTGCACCCCGATGAAGCGCTGGGTGTCCTCGTCGGGGATGAAATCGTCGCCGTGGACGTTCACCGTGTCGAGGCGGCCATCCTGGTCGAAGTCGATGAAGGCCACGCCCCACGGGATCATGCCCCTGGCGGTCTCGACGGCGCGCGTCTCGCTGAACGACGCCTGCGGCGCGAGGTCGCGCAGCGGCCACGCGGACCCCCCGAGGAAGACATCGTGGCGAGGGTTGAGGGAGACCGCGAGGTCGAGCCGGTCGTCGCCGTCGAGGAAGCCCACCCACGCGCCCATCGGGGCCCGGCACGAGAGGTTCGGGCACATGTCCGGCCGCGGCTGGCGATAGTCCGCGTCGGGGCGCGTGAGGTCGAAGCCCTCGAAGCGCGGCAGCCCCGCTGCGTCGAGCGACGCCTGCCGGTGGAACATCTGCTCGCTGTTGGCGCACGTCGCGAACGTCGCGAGCACCATCGGGTCGGGGCCGAGCGGCGAGGCCAGGAGCGCGTACGCCCCGCCGAAGGGGTTGTCGGCGATGAGGTCGGTGCGCTCCGCGAAGGTCCGGGGTCCGGTGCGTAGCAGGAGGCGGTAGGCGCGGCAGTCGGGGCAGCAGTCCCGCTGGCCGGTGAGCAGGTCGAGCCAGCCGTCGCCGTCGATGTCCTGCACGTGGAGGCCCATGATCTGGAAGGGGCGCGTGTCTTCCGGCTGACGATCCAGGAGCATGACCGGCGGCTCGAACCGGCCGCCCGCCATGCCCCACGCGACGGACGGTCGGTTCTCGATGAGGTCGAGGTACCCGTCGCCGTCGAGGTCGAGCAGCGCCATGGGCATCGCGCCGCCGCGCACGTCCGGAAGGTCTATCGGGGTCAGCGCGCCGCGGTCGCGGCGGTAGGTCCACGCGAGCGCCATGGGCGGGCGACCGAACGAGGACACCGACCCCATCAGCACCTCCGGGTCGCCGTCGCCGTCGAGGTCCCCCGCGACGATCCCGGTGAGCCCGATGGGGTCCCCCGACATGAGCCCATCGGGCGGAAACGCTACCCCCGGGGTGATGTCATACGGCACCGCTGTGAAGCCCGCCCCGAGGGTCGTCGGAGACGGCGCGTCCGGGGCGCCGGCGTCGCTGGTCCGCGGGGCTTCGCTCTCACGACAGCCCGCTCCGGCAAGGGCGACGAGCAGGGCGACGCGAGCCGGTGGATGCGACCAACAAGCCACGACCATCAGGATCACACACCGTCATGGCGGCGAACAGACACGCGCTTCAGTCCCACCAGATTCGCGGTCGGACCGTCAGGGACCGCCCCCCGATGCGCACGGTGACCACCGTGGAGGCGCCCGGGGTCGACGGGGCGGTGACCCGGGCGCTCCACCCGGCGGCGTCGCGCGTGGGGGGGCTGAGCGTGCCGGGGCCGGAGAGGGAGAGTTCCACCGCGGCGTCCGTTCGCAGGGTGCCGTCGAGGTTGCGCGGGGTGACGCGCAGGGTCGCGACGCTGCGGCCGTCGGCCGGCAGGTGGCGCCCCGATGGCTCGACCACCACGGTGGCAGGCTCCGTGACCTCGTGGGTGCTGCCGGCCCGGAGGTCGCGGAGTTCCTGCACGGTCCCCGAGGGCCAGGCCACCTGCAGGCGCGCGACCCGGTCGGCCCGGCCCAGCCCGAGAAACACCAGCGGATCGGAGACGATGTACGGGTTCGAGACGCCGCCCACGTAGCGGCGCAGGGGGCCCTGGGCCTCATCGATCCAGACGGTGAGCCAGGCGCCGACGCCCAGGTGGTTGCTGGTCGTCCCATGGAGCCGCAGGGCCAGCCCGCGGTTGCCGTTCTCGATGTCGTTGCGATACAGCCGGGGGAGTTCGAGCTGGCCGCCGATGGCGAGGTCGGGGTCGGCGTCGCCGTCGAAGTCCCGCAGCAACACCGTGCGATACTGCCCGCGCCGCCCGAGGTGGAGCGCGTCGGTGACGGGGGTGAAGCGGAGCCCGCCGGCGTTCCAGTAGGCGCCCACGAACTGCGGCCCGATGAAGCGCTCTGGAACGTCGAACCACGCGCCGCCGTCGTTGCCGTGGGCGATGATCCAGTCGAGCCGGGTGTCGCGGTCGAGGTCGACGAAGACCGTGCCCCAGGGGATCATCGCCCGACCGCTGTCCGCGAGCGTGGTCGGGACGCCGGCGGCGGCGGTGACGTCCTCGAAGGGCCACGTCGCGGTGCCGCGGAAGAGCTGGTGGTAGGGGTTGAGCGAGAAGGCCAGGTCGAGCCGACCGTCGTTGTCGAGGTCGTCGGCGCAGACCGCCATCGGGGAGTTGAACGCGATCGATGGAGAGCCCACCTGATCGCCGCGAAAGAACGCGCGGCTGGGCACCGGATCGAAGGGGCGGAACCGCGGCATCCCCGCCGAATCGCCGCCGTCCTGGTGGTAGAATACCGGGGCGTCGGTGGGGTCCACGCAGCTCCAGCCGACCGAGAGCAGCACCTTATCGCCGGACGCGAAGGTGCCGGAGAACACCGCGTAGGGCTTGCTGCTCCTCTCGATGTCGACGAGGTCCTGCCGCTCGTCGAAGGTGCGCGGGCCGGTGCGGAAGTACGCGTGCAGGTCGCGACACGGCAGCTGGCAGCACTCCGCGCCGACCAGCAGGTCGAGCCAGCCGTCGCCGTCGATGTCGTCGAGGGCGTAGGCGTTGATGCGCGAGGCCGCCCCCCAGTCCTGCGGCGTGGCGTCGAGCGGGGCGGGCGCCGCGTAGGCCCCGCGGCCCTGCCCCCACGCAACGGCCTGCGCGCGGTCGAGGGCGAGCAGGTCGGTCACGCCGTCGCCGTCGAGGTCGAGGGTGCCCGCGAGCGGGGGCATGTCCGGCAGCCGGATCGACGGGACCCGGTTGAACCGCCGCGCCGATGGGTCGTAGCGGTACACCGCCGTCGGCGCGGGGGGCGGGTTGAAGAACGGGCGCCCGCCCTGCCAGTGTACCAGGACGAGCTCGTCGCCTGCCTCGTGGTCGACGTCGCCGAGGAGCGCGAAGACGTCGTCGTTGGCGTCCATGCCCGGTCGCGCCGCGGGGATCGAGAACGGGCGCTCCTGCTCGATGTTCGAGGTGATGTCGGTGAAGCCGGCGCCGAAGAGCCCCTCGGCCGGGACCTCCGGGAGGCCGCGGTCCACGGGGGCCGCCGGGACGTCCCGGGGCGGCGAGGCGGCGTCGGTCGATGGGCAGGGCCCCGCGCACGGCGCCTCGTCACAGCCGGCGAGCGCCAGCACGCCCGCCAGCGCCACGCGGGTCCCCCGGGATTGAATCATCGCCATCGAATAGGGACCAGGAGATCGTCGACCCACCCGCTACGATAGGGTCACGAGCGAAGGCCGGTCAACGTGAGCCGCCGGCCCTGGGATTCGGAGTAGGCGTCTCCGGGCCGGATCGGGAGGACCGACGGGGGACGAGGCGTGACCGGACGCCGCCTGGCCGCCGGGACATCGGCGCCGCCGCGCTCTGCGCGTCGGGTGGGTTGAGTTTTCGGGAGCCCGC
>CAIOSS010000785.1 GCA_903860995.1 uncultured delta proteobacterium
CACGCGGTGCTGCCTCCGGCGTCCACCATCGGAACATCGCGTCCGGCGTCCTGCACGCCACCACCGACGCAAACTCCCGACGAGCACGTCTGCCCGCCCGCGCATGAGCTGCCGCATGCGCCGCAGTTCGACGCGTCGCGCTGCGTGTCGACGCATCGCCCGGCGCAGACGCGCTGTCCGGTCGCGCACGAGAGCGCACAGCCGCCACCGACGCAGGACTCGCCCGCGGCGCACGCACGTCCGCACCCTCCGCAGTTGACGCCATCGGTGCTCGGGTCGACGCAGACACCATCGCAGAGCGTGCGCGGTGACGCGCATCCCCCGCCACAGACGCCACTCATGCATCCCTGGCCCGAAGGACATGGGTTCGCGCAGTCGCCGCAGTTGCGGGCGTTGCTCTGGAGGTCGACGCACGCCGTACCACACGCCGTCTGACTAGCCGGGCAGCTCACCCGGCATGCGCCCATGACGCACGATTCGGCGCTCTGACACTCCCGCCCGCAGGCGCCGCAATTGAGCGCGTTGCTCTGCAGGTCGACGCACGTCGTGTCACAGGCCGTGCGCATCATCGAACACGACACGTTGGTTACCGCTGGATCACTTGGACAACCCACGAGCGCCAGAACCGCAACCAGTGCTACGAGCTTCTTCATCAACATACAGAGACCCCCGGAAGGCAGATGGAGACCAAACCGCCGATCATGTGACCGGTCGGGTGGAGTCGATCAGAAGGTACCCGCGACGCCGAGAGCGAACTCTCGCGGCGCGATGGCGATCACTGGAGACCAGCCGCCGCGCGCAGCAGGACCCGCTTCGACCGGCTCGTTGGCGAGCGCCGCGATGTCGACGACCATTGCGACGAGACTGCCGAGGGACGCACCTACGAGCAGTCCCGTGGTGCCCTTCATCGAGCCTAGCGCCGCGGCTCCGGCTGGCACGAGCACGCGGAGCCCAAGCGATCCGAACCCAGCGCCGACTCGCCCATGGGACCAATGCACGATCGGCCCACCGAGTAACTGCAAGCCCCCGGCGGTATAATAGCCGGTCGTCGATCCGACGCCGAGCGAGGCGCTGGCGAGCGTGATGGCCGCGAGGTCGACGATCAGGATCTGCCAGCCGTACCAGTGAGTCGCTTGTTCGGCCGCCGCAGTTCGGCGGGGCGGAGGCTCTGCTGCAACGTAGGCGAGCCTCGCGGGCGCGACCGGCCGCTCGGTGCGCGCGATGCACTGACACGCCTCGAAACCGCTCCCCGCCTGGTTGCACTGCTGCGCACCAAGATCGCCGCCGGGGCAGTCGCATCGAACCTGGGCGCCGGGCACGCATACCCGAGGCGCCTGCACCTGCACCCGGCGGGGACGGGCGACCGGGCGCCTCGCAGGCTGAGCCTGCGAGGCCGCTGGCACCGTCACGAGCGCACCGCCCAGCGCGAGCAACGCGAGCAGAGGCATAGCGCGCGCAGCGCGACCAACCCCACGGACCCTGATCCCTCCCATGGGAGTGCCCATTACACGATCGAATACGATCGCGTCAACGTAAATGGTCCCGCCTGGGATTCGGAGTAGGCGTCTCCGGGCCGGATCGGGAGGACCGACGGGGGACGAGGCGTGACCGGACGCCGCCTGGCCGCCGGGACATCGGCGCCGCCGCGCTCTGCGCGTCGGGTGGGTTGAGTTTTCGGGAGCCCGC
>CAIOSS010000786.1 GCA_903860995.1 uncultured delta proteobacterium
CGTCGGCAGCTGCGCCTCGATCATCGCCCAGTCGCCTGCGAGCCCACCTTGCGTGTCCATGGCGCTGCCGTGCCCGACCCGGAGCTCTCGCGCAATCGCAATCTCACGAGGGCTACCGACGATCGCAGCTTAACGCCTATGCCCAGGCACCCTCCCGGTTCACCGCGTCGACCCAGCCCTCGCGTATCGCACAGGCCGAGCAGGAGGTTGAGGATGCGCGCGAGGTGCTGGACGAAGCTCACACCCAACGCGAGGCGATGCAGCGAGACGTGCGCCAGATCAGCGCGTCGTACCACCCGTTCGACCTGACGACGGGCGCGCTGCGATCGTCGGACACCGTCGGGAATGAGTTGCAGGCGACGTTCGCGCGGATGAAGGATCTTGCCGAGGCCGCTGGTCTCGGGAAGCGACGAGAGGCGCTGCTGGCGAAGGCAGCGCGCGTGGTCCCGTGGCTGCTGGCGACGATCGCGTGGTTCCACAAGCGGGTGGTCGAACGCGTGGCGGCCCTGTCGCTGCCTCCGGCGGTGGCGGCCGTGGTGCACGCGGAGCTGATCCCCGGGCTCTACCTCCTGCGCGTCGCCCGACGAGCCCGCGTTCCGGAGGTCCGTGATCGGCTGCACGCTCAGGGGCTCGCGCTGGTGACGAAAGCGCGCGAGGGGTTGCTGCGCGAACTGCCCGAGGCCCTGCGCCAGAAGGCCGAACGCGTGGCCATGGAGTGTGCAGGGTTGTTCGTGGCGGCGAGCGCGTGCGTGGAGGGCCGCAACGGACACCTGCGCCAGGCCCTGAACGGCCTGCACCGGCTGCTGCCCGGCAAGCTCAAGGCCCTGACCGTCGTGCACAACTTCTTCATCACGCGTCCAGACGGGACGACCGCCGCCGAGAGATTCTTCTGCTCCGCTCGCGACGACCTGTTCGAGCTGCTGTGCGCGAGACTCCCGCCGCCCGCTCGTCCCAGACCACGGCGCGTGCGATCCGACGAGCCAGCGGAGGCCACTGGATGACGGTCCTGGCCAGGTTTATGACCAAGGCCCCGCGTTACGCGAAAAGAGCCGCACCCACCGGCACCGACAACTCTTGAGCCAAATAACACTTCAGTTATGATCGGTCGCGGAAGAGGGAGAGGGAGAGGGAGAAGCGGACGATGGAACCAACAATGTCAACGGTGGCTTGCCCGCACTGCGGCGAGCAGGTTCGGGCAGCAGCTCGGATCTGCAAGGGATGCCGGAACGCGCTCGCCCCCGAACCGATGCTGTCGTCACCGGCTACCATAGCTGCCCCACCGGCGGTGCTCGGCGACTTCCGGGACTTCGTTCTCGCCCGAGGGATCCTGACGTTCCCGCAACTCTGGCCAGCGTGCGCCGACGCCACGGGCATCTCCGAGGTACTTCAGCGGTGTGTCAAGTCTGGACTGCTGGCCCCGGCGCAAGTTGAGACCATTTCCGCAGCCTTTCAATCGTCCCAGCACGAGCGACTCAACGCGATGCTGCATGCCGCCGTCGCAAGGTCACTGATCACACCGGCTCACGCGGAGGCTGCGTTTGCGAGCTTCAGCGAGGTGGCGCACGGGACGACGCCGTTGGAGCACCTCGTTGGCAGCGGACTACTGACAGCTGCGCAGGCGATGCAGGTCACCCCCCACGCCGCAGTGCAGGCGCCGGCCCCGATCGGTTCGTTTCTTTCAGATCGGGCCATTCGACGACCGCTTCTGCTCGGCCCCGTCGCCGTTGTCGTGATCGTGCCCCTTATGGCGATGCGGATCTCGGCGCGCAACGATGGTGACTATCTGTTTCTTTTTGCGATCGGAATCGTCCCGGTCATCCTCAGTGCGTTGGGCGTTCGGAAGCCTGCGCCGACAAGCCTTCGAGTGCTGTGGGGCGCAGGCACGCTCGGGTCGCTCGTGTTTGTCCTGTTCGCCACCGCCCTACTCGAAATTGGCAGGCTAGCACAGCCTCCATCCATTCCATCGATCGAACCCAGCTGTACAATGGACGGTACCGGGCGCGGTCAGTGCGTGTTCGCCAACACTCGCGGCAGAGGTGCCAGGGCGTGCGGACAGATCGTGGCGAGCTGCACGCCCCGTGGAGGAACGCCGAACTCTCGGAGCTCGGGCACGATCTGTTCCGGGCTTGTGACGCCAGGCAGTGATGTCACGCGATACTTCGTGGTCGCGTCATTCGATCAGGTTACCAGGCGCGCTGTGCCGTACGGTGGAGACTGGCGGGACCACTGCCAGTTCGATTGGGAGTCCCAATGAGCCAGACCGAGTGTCCGATGTGCATCGAGGCGGTGCCTGCCGGCACGACGGTGTGCCCGCACTGTGGAAGTCTGATGGATCCATCGGCCGGTGCTGGGGGGGCGTCTGGCCCGATGTCGAGCCACGGTAGCGCCCTCCGAAGTTCGGATCCTGTACGGCCCTCGAAGAAGTCTCGTGCCGTCGTCGTCGTCGCGGGCTTATGGGGGCTCCTAGGCGTTCTGAGCATCGTGTTTCTCATCACGAATCAGTGGAGTTCGTCGACGAGTGCGCCGCTGGCCACGACCGTCGACGAGAATCCGTCGAGACTCGATTTGCGGACGCGACCGGCGGCAAGGGCGCTGACCCGAGGAGGGGTGGCCGGCACTGCGCGACAGTCTGTCACCCTGTTCGGTCCGCCCGGTGATTGTGGAGGCTACTCGGTTGCCCTGGCGAACCTACTGGAGTCGAAGGAATTCTCGTATCCTTCGGCTCGAGCCGGATATGTGAATCTGATGGTTGGGCGAGGTTGGAGCGCGTCACGCGCGTCGACGATATTTGACGCCCAATACACAGAACTACTCGCGATCGTCGGTCCCGAAGTGCGATTAATGGCGTCTGACGCGGGTCGGGCGTACCTTGCGACTCTCGCGCGGTAGCGGCGTCTCTGAGCGGTGAGTTCGCATCTGGGACGGCACTTCGAGGCCTCCACCGGCACACGCGCACGCAGCCGCCGCAAGTCGGCTGTTGTACGCGATCCCACACGGCGGATCGATATAGACCATCTGCACGTGCCCGCCGAGGTTCTCCTGATGGAGCAGGGAGTTCATCACCAGCAGCGAGTCGCCCAGCACCATCCGGTTCATCCAGAGCTGGTCGTGCTTGTAGAACTCGACAGCCTTGGTGAGCGGCAGCCGTTGATCCCCGAAGAGCCCGAGTTGCACGGGTTCGTCCTGCACCAGCGAGACGATGTCCTACGGCAGGATGACCTCGTGCTTGTGGAGCGAGACCGTGTCCACCTCGATCTCGGTGCGTTCCGCCTTGCTGGCCCAGACGAGCTGCGGATCGAGGTGCGGATCGTACTGGTACTTCACCTTCGGAGGCACCTTCACCTTGTCCGCGCTGTGGTGGCCTGCCTCGGGGTTGTTGGGTCGCGTCACGTTCTGGTGGAGGTAGTCCTCGGTGCGGGCCTCGGGCTTCGGGGTCTTCTTCGTTGCCATGATGGGTCTCCGAGGGGACGCGTCGAATCAGCGGGGATCAGGAGGTGAGAAACCGCACCCGCGATCCGCTGCGATTCGAGAAAGGGCCTTCCCACGCGCTTCGGCAACTCCACGAGAAAGACCGCGATAGTCGATGACGGAATGGGCGTCATCGGCCGGTGGACCTGGCTCCGGATCGGCGAAGCAGGATAGTTGTAATGCCGAGCACTCCCCGAC
>CAIOSS010000787.1 GCA_903860995.1 uncultured delta proteobacterium
ATGAAAGATCAACCGCAGGAGTACCGCGGGGTCGGTAATCTTCGACTTGAGCTGCGGCAGGACCGGCTTGATCACCCGGTGCTTCACCGCCAGCTCGCGCCACCCCGTCGGCAGCTGCGCCTCGATCATCGCCCAGTCGCCCGCGAGCCCACCTTGCGTGTCCATGGCGCTGCCGTGCCCGACCCGGAGCTCTCGCGCAATCGCAATCTCACGAGGGCTACCGACGATCGCAGCTTAACGCCTATGGGTACACCCCCGGGGCCCGGCGGCATAGGCGTTAGAGCGGTTCTCCAACGCCTCTGGTCCGCGTTCAGCGACCTCACCCCCCCAGCCCCCTCTCCATGAATCGAGAGGGGGAGCAAAGAGTGAGAGTTCAAGCGAGTTCATCCCACTCCGACCCCCTCGCCATTCATGGAGAGGGGGCTGGGGGTGAGGTCACGTACCCAACGCGGTTGAGAACCGCTCTAACCCCGCGAGCGCCTGGAGCGAACGGGCGGGTCAGCCGAGTTGCGTCGACGAATCGGCGACGGCGCCCTACCGCGCGAGCCTCGCCCGCCAGCGGGGCTCCAGGCGCGCCCAGCGTTCGCGGCAGTCGCGCGGCAGTCTCCCGATCTCCTCGGACACCTCCTCGATGACCGCTTTGGCCGACGGGTGCCGCAGGAAGAGCTCGGCGTCTTCGACGTCGTCGGTCGCCGCGGCGTAGAGCTTGAGCAGCGCGATGTCGGAGAGGCGTGCGACGGGCAGCTCGATCCCACCGAACAGCCGTCGCACCGCACCGTCGCCCAGGGCCCGCGCGACGATACGCTGCGCCCACGGAGCGGTGATCACCACAATGTCGACCGGCATCCGCGCGGACGGTCCGATGCGGACGACTCCACGGAGCGGATCCATCGCGTCTCCCGCCCGCACGCCGCTGCCGGTGGGGCTCTTGCGCGCCTCTGCCCACGCGCGCCCCGTGATGATGCGCTCGTCGTTGGCCAGGAGGTCGAGGTCGGCGGTCGAGCGGACCAACCCGTGCGTCGCGAGGGCCGTGGCGCCGATGACCACCACGTCGACCCCGATCGCCCGCGCCGTGGTCACCGCCGTGGCCAGCGCGCTCTTCGTCATGGCCGCGTGCCCGCCGCCTTCGACGGCTTGCGCCCTGCCGCCCGCATCGCCTCGATGAACGCCCGCGCCCGCCGCCGCCCGACGCCGTGCGCCGCTGCGTAGGCCGCGATGGCCTCCTGGCCCAACGCCCAGGCGTCCGCCACGCACTCCTCGGGCGAGCGCGCCACGTCGCGCGCGACGAGCTCCTCGCGCAGGCTGTTGGCGACCGAGGGCTTCCTCATGCACCAGGACGCTACCGCGCCCCGCGCACGACCTCCATCCGGGAACGCGCGGACCAGACCCGCGGTGCACGCGTCACCGCGCTGGCCCGACGGCGCCCGCTGGAGCCGCGCCGACGTGGCGCGCGCGCGATGACCGCCGGGTCGGCGCTCGCGCGAATGGCGGGCATCGCCACGTCGAAGCGCCGTCGGTGGATGTCGCGCGGCCGACGTCGGGGCGCGGCGCCCGGTGTGCGATGCTCGCGCCCGCACCGATGCCCACCTCCCTCCGACGCGCCGTCGTCGCCGTCCTCTTCGCCGCCACCGGGTGCAGCGATCCCGCGCTACCCTCCTCCGACGCGGCGACGATCGATGCCCCGGAGGCCGTCGACGCGCCCGCCGCGGACGCCCGCGCCTCGTCGCCGATCGACCCCGCGCGCTTCGACTGCCGCGCCCTGGGCGTGGTGCCGGCGCGGGCCTCGACCGTGCCCGTCGCCTGCGGCCTCGACCCGGCGTGCCGCTCGCCGCAGATCATGGGGCACCGCGGGGCCGGCGGCTCCTTCGGCTTCGTCGCGCCCGAGGACACCCTCGCGGCGTACCGCGCGGGCATCGCGCTCGGCATCGAGTTCGTCGAGACCGACCCGCGGCCCACGATGGACGGCGTCCTGGTCAACCTCCACGACACCACCGTCGACCGCACCACCGACGGCACCGGGTCCGTGGAGGCGATGACCTTCGCCCAGGTGCGCGCGCTGCACATCCGCGCCGAGGGCCTCGCCGGGGACTTCTCCTGCGAGCGGGTCCCGACGCTGCGGGAGGTGCTGGAGACCTGCCGCGGGCGCGTGATCGTGGTCGTCGACGCCAACAAGACCGACCGGGTCGACCTGCTGGTGCAGGCGATCCGCGAGGCCGACGCGGTCGACTGGGTGGTGTTCAGCACGAGCAGCATCGACAAGGTGCGCCGCGCGCTCGCGCTGGAGCCCCGCATCCGCGCGCACATCCGGCCCGACACCGTCGCGGCCATCGCCGAGCAGCTCGACCTCCTCGCGCCGGTGGTCCCTGCGATCGTGGAGCTGCGCCGCGCCGACGTGCGCGCCGGGGCCCCGATCGTCCACGCGCGCGGCTCGCGGGTGGCGACGGACATCTTCGGCGAGGACGCCGTCGCGGCCATCCGCGGCGACACGTCGCTCTACCTCCGCGCCTTCGACGAGGGCGCCGACATCGTGCAGAGCGATCGCCCCTCCCAGGTGCTCGACGTGCTGCGCCGCGCCGGCCGCCGCCCCTGACCCACGGTCCGCGCGGGCGCGACGGCAACGCGGGGACTGCCCACCGCGCCCGGGGATCGCGTACCGTCCCCGGCGTGACGACGTCATGGCGATCGGGCATCGATCGGCGCGCCCTGCTGGCCGCCGCGCTGGCGGCGCTGCTCCCCGCGGCGACCGCGCTCCTCGCGGTCCGCCACGCGCGACGATCGACGGGCGTCGCGCCCTCGACGGGCGTCCAGGCGGCGGCCCGCGAGGCCCGCGAGCTCTCGGCCACGGTGCTCTCGCTGCGCCTCGCGGCGGCGCCCGCGCTGACGGACGCCACGGTGGCCGCGGCG
>CAIOSS010000788.1 GCA_903860995.1 uncultured delta proteobacterium
CGGCGACATCGTCGCGTGGTGGTCGAAGCTCACCCCGGAGGAGCGCGCCGCCACCGTGGGCTTCTCCGACGCGCGCCTCCAGGTCGTCACCCACCACGCCTTCGCGCTGATCGGCCTCGTCCGCCGCGCCTCGAAGTCCCACGCGAAGAGCGACCACGCCGCCGCCGTCGCCGTCGCCGACACGGCCTACGCCAACGCGCAGCGCGACCGGCAGCTCCTGCGCGCCGTGCTCGACCAGGCCGCCCCCGCCGCGGTGGGCTTCGCCCAGAGCGTCGCCGCCGCCGACACCGCCGCCAGCGACACGGCGGCCCTCGACCGCACCCTCGGCGCCCTCGTCGAGCTCGCGCAAGACACCCTGCGGCGCGGCGGACCGGTCGCGGAGGTGCTCACCGCCGACGGGCTCACCGAGGCCTCGCTCTCGCGCTACGTCGCCGCCCGCGCAGCCCTGCGAGAGACCCACGAGAAGATCCGCGGCGCCGCGGGCGACGGGCCGGTCGCGCAGTCCGAGCTCGACCAGCAGGACGGCCTCCTGCTCCTCCACATGGAGGGCCTGCGCAAGACCTTCCGCGCCCTCCGCGCGCACGACCGCCGCGCGCCGCAGCTCATCGCCCGCTCGACGGGCAGCTACTTCGGCCGACGGGCGCGCAAGCCCGACGCCGCGGCTCCTGCCCCGGCCGATGGCGGGAAGGCCACCCCGGCGACGCGGTAGGGGTCCTCGACGGCGCGGGGATGGCCCCCTGGCGACGCGGGGATGGTCCCCGGCGACGCGGCGACGGCCCCCCGACGCTCCTGCGCGGGTACCATTGGGCTCATCCGCCATGAGCACCGACCCAGCTATTCCCGCGCTCGAGGTCGCCGCGCGCCGCGTCGGCACCCGCCCCCACGCCCTCGTACGGAGCCTCACCCGCGCGACCCTGGCGCTCGTCACCACCGGTCTCTCGGCCCTCACGGTGCTGTCGCTGATCTACCCGCAGCAGTCGATGGCGCCGCGCTGGGCGTTGGTCCCCGTCGGCCTGGCCCTGATGGCCTCGGTCGCCACCGCGGCCGCGGCCCTCGCCGCGCAGCTCGCCTGCTGGATCGGTCCCCTCGCGCG
This sequence comes from uncultured delta proteobacterium, assembly GCA_903860995.1. Taxonomy (GTDB): domain Bacteria; phylum Myxococcota_A; class Polyangia; order Polyangiales; genus SCUS01. The sequence continues at coordinate 1,094 of CAIOSS010000788.1, forward strand.
CGGTCGCCTCGCGGTGACGCCTGCGGGCGTCGCGGTGACCGGCCTGCGCGACCGCTTCATCGCCCGTGACGACATCGACGCGGCGTGGATCCTCCACGAGCCCCAGAGCGCGCAGATCGAGCTGCGGCTGCGCAACGGCGACGTCTTCAACGCCACCACCACGCCCGAGGCGGCGACGGCGGTGCTCGACGCCGCCGGGGTCGACGCCGCCCGCCGCGCGCTGCGCATGCCGCTCGGGAGCGCGGCGGCCACCCTCGGCCTCACGCTCGGCGCGTCGCTCCCCGCCTCGTGCCTCGCGGCCGTCCTCGGCGACGGCCTCGGGGTCGCGTTGCACATCCCCAGCGCCGTCGTGGGCTTCCTGATCATCGGGCTCTTCGCGGCCTTCGTCCTCGCGGCGGTGCTCTCGCTGGCGCCGCCCGCCGTGGCCGTCGGGAGCGACGGACTGTCCGTGGGCGAGGGGCGCCGCGCGTGGTTCGTCACCTTCGACGAGGTCGTTGCCGCGACGCACGGCCCGGGCGCCATCACCCTCCATCTCCGCGACGGTCGCCTCCGTCGCATCTCCACCCTCGGCACCAGCGAGGCCCGCCGCGCGGCCCTGCACGCGCGCATCGCGACCGGCCTGGAGGCGGCCCGCGCCCCGCTCGACCTCTCCGCGCGCCTCGCCGCGCTCGACCGCAACGGGCTCAGCGCGGCCGACTGGGGCGCGTCGCTCCGCCGCCTCGCCGACGCGCGCGACGGCTACCGCCAGACGAAGCTCTCCCGCGACGAGGTGCAGTCCGCGCTCGAAGACCCGCGATCGAGCCCCGAGCGGCGCATCGGCGCGGCCTTCACGCTCGCGGCGATGGACGCCGGCCTCGCGGGCACCCGGGTGCGGGTGGTCGCCGAGACCGTCGCCCACGAGCCGGTGCGCATCGCCCTGGAGCAGGCCGCCGCGGGCGAGCTCGACGAGGCCGTGCTCGAGGCCGCGCGCGAGGGGCAGGAGCGCGGGTAGTCACCCCGGCGGTAGCACCGCCTTCGCCGCGGCCTCGATGCGGTACACCAGCGTCAGCGTGCGGGTGCTCCCGGCGCCGAGGGTCACCACCCACCTCGCGAAGCCGTCGCGCGCGTCGAGGGTCGCGTCCTCGTGCGACACCACCGCGACCTTCAC
>CAIOSS010000789.1 GCA_903860995.1 uncultured delta proteobacterium
CCCTCTCCATGAATGGAGAGGGGGAGCAATGAGCGAGAATTCAAGCGATCTCGTCCCTCTCCGACCCCCTCTCCATTCATGGAGAGGGGGCTGGGGGTGAGGTCACGTACCCGACGCGGTGGCGAACCGCTCTAACCCCCCGGTCATCATGGCCGTGTAGCGCCGCACGCTCGGGGTCTGCTCGCCGGGGCCGGCGTCGGGCGCGCGGGCCATCGGGGTCGCGCGACCGCTCACTCGCGGAAGTTGTTGTACTGCGCCTCGAAGGCCAGGTCGGCGGCCTTGAGCATCTTCATGGCGCTCTGGAGGTCGTCCCGGTTCTTGCCGGTGATGCGCACGGAGTCCTCGTGGATGGACGCCTGCACCTTCAGCTTGGACTCCTTCACGAGCTCGATCACCCGCTTGGCGTTCTCGCGGTCGATGCCCTCCTTGAACTTCACCAGCTGCCGGAAGGTGCGCTGCCCGGCGGGCTTGGCGTCCTGCGGGTCGAGCTGCTTCAACGACACCCCCCGCTTGATCATCTTCGCGATGAGCACCTCGTAGGCCGCCTCGACGCGCCCCTCGCTGCTCGACACGATCACAATGCCCTCGGCGTTGCGCTCGATGCTGGTGCCCGTGTCGCGAAAATCGAAGCGCGTCCCGATCTCCTTCTGCGACTGCAACAGCGCATTGTCGACCTCGGGCTGATTGATCTTCGACACCACATCAAACGACGGCATGGACTCCTCCTCCTGCTGGCTTGTCGCCGCCGCTCGCGCGGCGCGCTGATCTATCTCTTACGCGCTGCCCACGGCGCGCAAGGTCTCCCCGGCGGTCCAGAGCTCGGCGAGGGCCTCGGTCGCCAGGGTCACCCGGTCGATGCCGCGCTCGGCCTCGAGCATCCGCTGCCGGGTCGCCGCGTCGATGACGAATCGGTCGACCAGCCGCAGCGCCAGCCGCGACGAGGGCAGCTCGATGGGCACCACGAACTCGAACTGCGGCCGCGTGTCGCGCACCACCCGCAGCACCGAGGCCAGCGTCGAGAGCATCGCCGCCCGCTCGACCGGGACCACCTCGACGTCGTCGGGCTCGGGCATCGCCGTCGCCTTCGCGCGGCGGTAGGGCGCGACGAAGGGCAGCTCCACCAGGCGCACCCGCACCATCCCCTCGACCAGGATGTTGAAGCGCCCATCGGGCAGCTGCTGGTGCGCCACGATGCGCCCCGCGGTCGCCACCGCCGCGATGGCCGGCGGCTCGGCCTCTGCGTCGCCGACGATGGGGCACACCACGATCCAGCCGTGGGTGGCGAGCGAGTCGCGCACCATCGCCCGGTACCGTGGCTCAAAGATGTGCAGCGGCATCCGCTGGTCGGGAAGCAGCACCACCCCGGGCATCGGAAACACCGGCACCGCGTCCATCGGGCTCATCCCCGCTGCGCCCCCATCGCCGCCGCGTCGAGGAACTCCCGCCGCGCCGCCGGGTCTTCGGACCACAGGCCCGCGAAGGACTGCGTGACCACCACCGCGTCGGCCTGGCGCTCGCCGCGCAGCGACAGGCACGCGTGCCGCCCCTCCAGCACGACGCCCGCGGCGCGCGCACCGAGGTGCTCGATGAGGGCCTCGACCACCTGGCGCCCGAGGGTCTCCTGGAGCACCAGCCGGTGCGCGAAGCACTCGATGAGTTGCACCAGGGCCCCGAGGCCTACGATGCGCCCGCCGGGCAGGTAGCCCAACGTCGCGCGCCCCGCGCAGGGCAGCAGGTGGTGCGGGCACATCGTCGCGTAGCTCACCTGCGCGAGCACGACCATCGAGCGCTCGGCCGACGGCAGCGCCTCGGCGAGCACCCCCGCGGGCGTGTGCCGGTAGCCGTCCAGGAACTCGTCCCGCCACGCGCGCGCCGCCCGCTCGGGCGTGCTGGAGAGCTCCGGGTCGGCGTCGACCGGGAGACCCAGCGCCAGGAGGAAAGTTCGCAGCGCCTGCGCCGCCTCGTCGAGGGTTTCAGCCATTGGGTGGGGTGCTTCGGGTGCAGTGCGTGGATGCCGCAAACGCCCCTCCGCCGCAACCTCTCCCGGTTGGCGCGCGACACGCCCCCCGGCGCACGGTTGCGGGGATGGCTCCCCGGATCATAGCGTAACGGCCGAGCGCAGAGAGGTTTAGGATCCCTTCGTCGTGAGCAACATCAAGCCAACCGGCGCCAGCGCCACCAGCCCCGTCGATCCGCTCGGCGACGCCGCCCCCGCGGCGCCCGCCGCGCCGACCGCCAGCGCCACATCGACCGCCGCCCCGACCCCGACCGCCGCGCCCTCCGAGGCCGTGATCACCGCCCTCCGCGAGGGCCGCGTGACCCCCGACGAGGCCGTGCAGCAGCTCACCGCCATCGCCGTCCAGCGCGCGGGTGTCCCCCCCACGTTGCGCCCGCAGATCGAGTCGCGGATGCGCGACCTCCTCGGCAGCGACCCCACCCTCGGCGGGCTGCTCCGCCGGATGGGGGCGTCTTTACCCGAGGAGTAAAACCTCTTCCCCCCCTCCGCTCCAGACCGCTGGCGGTCGCTCAGTTGCTGCGCGGCCCCGGCGGGTCGAGCACCGAGCGGTACGCCTCGGCGCTCACCCGCACCTGCCCCGGGAACTCCTTCTCCGCCCCGCCCATCAGCCGATCGACCACGCTCTCCAGCACGTCGTAGCGGGTCGAGAGAAGGTAGTACTCGTCCTCCGGGAGGGTGCCGAGCACCTCCAGGGCGAGCACCAGGTGCCCGCGGTCCTGGTTGGTGACGCCGAAGCCGGCGCCGCCCTCCACGGCCTCGTGCCCGTCGATGGCCTCCAGCGCGAGCGCCACCGGGTTGAAGAACAGGAAGCAGGTCTCGAACTCGATGCGCCACCCCGCGTGGTCGTCGACGGGCGCGTGCCAGCGGGCGGGGTACACCCGGCGAACGAGCTCGCCGAAGTACGCCCCGGCGGCCGGTGCCACGAGCCCGCGAATCTCCGGCTGGCTGGTGCCCACCGAGCGCAGGTAGTGGTCGAGCAGCGGCAGGGTGTCGCTGGTGAAGTCGAGCAGCACGCCGGTGGCGCGCTCGACGAACTGGACGCACGCCACCGCGAGGTCGCGCACGTGCTCGGGGGTGCCTTCGGGACGGAATTCGCTGAAGTCCATAGGGTTCGCTGCTCTTCCCCTACGACGCGCGCACGCTGATCGCCAAGGCCCCCGGCGCCGTGATACCCACAATCTTCGAGGGTGTTGATGGCCGCGCGCAGCTTTTCCCTGACAGATCCGCCGTACACAGGAACCGCCGGAGCGACCCGCCGCGAGGTGGTGTTCGTCCCGACCCCGGAGGGCGGCGCACGACGCGTCGAGATCGTGCGCGGGGTCAACGCTGCGACCGACCCACCCTTGGCCCGCCAGGCCCTGGAGGGCACGCTGCACCGCCACGCCGACCACGACCTCGCGGTGCCCTTCGTCTTCCACGACCCGGCGGCGCGGCGCTTCGTGCTGGTGGTGCCGCCGGGGCTCGCGCACCAGGAGCTCATCCTCCGGGCCGAGCTGCTCACGCGGCTCGCGGCCGACACCAGCGAGCCCATCCCGGCGTACGTGCGCGAGGCGCGCCTGGTCATCGGCGCCCCGGGGCTGCGCCGCTGGCTTGAGGAGCCCGACGAGCGCGCCGCCCGCGACGACCTGGCCGCCCGCGAGGAGCGGGTGCGCCGCCGCGCCGAGGACGTCACCCGCCGCGAGAGCGACGCCCTCGCCCGCGAGGACGCCCTCACCACCCGCGAAGACTCGGTCGCCCAGGACGAGCTCGCGATGCGCGCCAACATGGCCGCCCTCTCCGCGCGCGAGGCGAAGCTCCAGGTGCGCGAGGAGTCCGCCGCGGAGCCTGTCGCCCCGGAGCCCGCGGCCATCGAGGCAGAGCCCTCGAGGTCGGTGGCCCCCGAAGCCCTGGAGCCCGCCCCCGCCTCGCACGCCAGCGACGACAGCATGGAGCTGGAGCCCGACGAGCTCACCGGGCGGCTCTCGCTGGCGCGGGCCGAGCCCGGGCCCGACGCGGCAGAGATCGAGCCCGAGCCCGACGAGCTCGCCGCCGAGGAGGTGGTGCCCCTCGACGAGGCCACCGAGGGACCGTCCATGGAGGCCCCGCTGCGGCTCTCGCCGCGCAGCACCACCCCGTGGGCCGCGGTGGTCGACGGGACGGTGCGCCTGTGGTGCCCCGGCACCACCGAGACGGCCGCCGTGGTGAGCGGCGACGACGTGATGGTGCGCCTCCAGGTGGCGGCCGACAGCACGCAGCCCCTCGCGCTGCTGGCCCTGCTGCGCGGCGACGCCGACGGGGCCATCGCGCGCGTGGTGCTCGACCTGCGCAGCCCTGAAGACCGCGCCGTGCTGGAGTCCCTCGGGCGCACCTTCCGGGTGCGCGTGGAGGTCGTGACCATCGCCGGGCGCTCGATCGCGAGCCACGTGCTGGGCGCCCCCTGCGAGCCGGTGGCGCAGCGCGCGCTGGAGGTGCTCGGCGCCCGCGTGGCGAACGACGAGCTGCTCACCGCGGAGTCGGCGCGGCTGCTGCGCGAGGGCGTGGCGAGCGAGGTCGACGCGAGCGCGGCGCTGCCCGACGACGAGCGAGACCTGTCGACCGCGGAGGGGGTCGCGCGCGCCCTGGCCGCGTACGAGCCTCTACTGGACAGCGACCGCGCGGCGCGCACCGCCCTCACCACGGGCGTGCCCGTGGCGCAGATCGAGGCGGCGGCCAAGCGGCTGATCCTCGCGGCGCTGCGGGTGGGGGCGGCGCTGCCGCGCCCCTACGTCGAGCGCGCCATCAAGGCGGGGGTGGTGCCCGACGAGGCGACGCTGGTCGTGCGGGGGATGCAGGCCTACCGCCGCTCGGTCGACGCGGGCGTCGCCACCATCGGGCGCCGGCGGGCCGACGCGTCGGTCGCCTGGGGGCCGCTGCTCCACGCCGCGCGGCGCCTGGAGCTGCCCATCGACGCGACGGTGCGCGCCGCGGTCGCGGCGGTGTGGGACCCGGACGACCCCACCTCCGTCGCCCCGCCCGACGACCGCACGGCCCCCTCCTCGATCGCCGCGATGGACCTCGGCGAGCGCCTCGGATGGATCACCCACCCCGCCGTGCGCTGGGACGTCGCCCGCTCGCTCGCGGGGAGCGACGCGCCGGGCCACATCCCCGCGCTGCGCCTCGCGCTCCACCGCCTGCCCGTGGCCGACTGCGTGCGCATCGCGGTGGAGCTGCAGGAGCAGGGCGACGCCCTCGCCGACCTATGGGTCGAGCTGCTCTCCTCGCCGCGCCCCGCGCTGGTGGGCGTCGGTGCCACGGTGGCGGGTCTGCTGCGTCTGCGCCGGGCCCTCACCCCGCTGGTGCAGCACGCGCTCTCGCCCGACGAAGGCGCGTGGCGGCTCATGGGCTGGGCCGCGGGGGGCTTCGGCCCGGCGCTGGTGCGCGCGGTGCGCAGCGCCGAGGGGGCCTCGGTCGAGCGGCTCGCGTGGGTGCTCGCGCACGCGGTGGCGCAGGGCGGGGCGCGGGAGATGGAGCGGGCCCGGCAGGGCGCCGACCCGACCTTCGAGCAGGCGGCGACCCGGGCGCTCGCCCTTCAAGACGAGGTGCAGCGCTGGACGGCGGCCTTGCGCGAGGGGCGCGGCGAGGGCGACATCGAGCGGGCGGTGGCCCCGCTGCTGCGCGGCACCTCGTAGCGCCGGAGACTTCGCGGTCGAATTGCGGGCGCGGCGCGGGCTTCACCGCACAATCCGCGATGGACAGGCGCCCCCCACGTCCCTAGGATCCGGTCCCTCCCCCAACATGCGAATTGGTATCTTCAGTGACGTCCACGCCAACATCGAGGCGCTCTCCGCGGTCGTGGAGGCGCTCCGGCGTGAGTCTCCGGACGTCATGTACTGCCTCGGCGACGTGGTGGGCTACGGCGCCTCGCCCAACGAGTGCTCCGACCTGGTGCGCAGCGTCGCGAAGGTCACCATCCTCGGCAACCACGACGCCGCCGTCGCGGGCCGCATGGACTACAGCTACTACTACGAGGCCGCGCGCCGCGCGCTCGACCTGCACGCCTCGCTGCTGACCCCCGAAAACCTCGCCTGGCTCCGGGCCCTCCCCTACAAGCACATCGTGGGCGACACGGGCGTGCACCTCTGCCACGGCTCGCCCGTGCGCATTGAGGAGTTCGACTACATCTTCGCCCCCGAGCAGGCCCGCGACTGCCTCGCCATCTTCCCCGAGCTAGGGCACATCACCCTCATCGGTCACTCGCACCTGTGCAAGGTCTTCGAGCTCTCGGCCGACGACGTGGTCGAGCTCCCGGGCCCGCCGCGCACCTCCACCCTGCGCCCCGACCGGAAGTACATCGTCTCGGTCGGCAGCGTCGGGCAGCCGCGCGACTACGACAACCGCGCCAGCTTCGTGCTCTACGACTCGGAGACGAAGAAGCTCGAGTTCAAGCGCGTCGAGTACGACATCGAGGGCGCCGCGCAGAAGATCTTCGACGCCCGCCTCGAGCGCAACTTCGGGCACCGGCTCTTCATCGGCGTGTGAGCGTCGGGCCGCGGCTCCAGCCGAAGCTGGCCGCGATGGAGAAGGTCGTCGCGTTGGTCTGGCTGAAGGGGTCGTGGCCCACGTTGGCGTCGAGCTCCATCCAGCGAAACGGGCGCCACTGCGCACCGAGCTCGACGGCATAGACCCCATCAACGGCGCTGTACTCCCTGCCCTCGCCGCGGTCGCCGATCTCGGTGACGTTCATGAGCAGGGCGCCCACGCGCACGCCGGGGTTGAGCACCACCGGGCCGATGCGGAAGCGCGGCCCCGCGCTCAGCCAGGCGTGCGTGGTGAAGCGCGCCCGGAAGGCGTCAGCCTGCGCCTCGCCGATCTCCGGGAACTCATAGATGTCAGCACCCACCCGCACAAAGAACCACCGTGCGTCGAAGCCGATGCCGGCGGTGAAGCCGGCGAGCGCCATGCGACCGAAGCCCAGCTGCTTTCCGGTGATGCCCGGAGGGGTCATGCTCCCGCGCGGGCCGCGCTGCGGGACGAAGCCCATCGAGCTCGGGTCGAAGCTGTTGAGCACGAAGCCTGTGCGCGCAAAAATGCCCGTGGCCAGGGGGTCGACCCGGGTCTGCGCCGCCGCCGGGGCGGACGTGATCGACACGACGCCGAGGGCGACCATCGCGAGTCTGGTGCGGGCGGTGCGGTGCATCAGCGGCGGCCTCAGCAATGGATGTTCCGCCCGGTGGGGACGGCAGTTCAAGGGACGGGCCGATCGATCGACGTGGCGGCCACGGACGCCACCGGCCACCCGAGGCGCCACCCCCTGAACCCCGGGCGCGACGGTCAGGTGTGGTGTCGGCGGGGCTTGACGGTGAGCACCGAGCACGGGGCGGTGCGGGCGACGGCCTCGGCGACGCTGCCCATGAGCAGCCGGTCGAGGCCGCGGCGCCCGTGGGTGCCCACCACCACCACGTCGGCGTGGATGGCGAAGGCGTGCGCGACGATGGCCTCGGCGGCCTGGGTGCCGGGCTGCGCGGAGAACTGCAGCCGGACGCCGTCGGCGTGGGCGTGGTGTGTCCGCTCGGTCTCGACGAGGCGCCGCAGCTCGTCGCAGGCGTGCTCGGAGGTGCCCATCGACGCGAGCTCGTCGTGGCCCGGGGCGATGACCGTCATGATGTGAACCTCGGCGGGCGTCGCGCGCGCGGCGACCTCAAGGGCAGTGTGCAGGGTGTGCGCGGAGAAATCGCTGAGGTCGAGCGCGACGAGGAGTCGGAGCATCCGGGTGGTTCGCTGAGGGTCTCTTGGGAGGGGGACGTTACGACGCGACGGGCGGCGTCAGGCGGACTTGCCGGAGGGGGGCGGCGGGGACTCGGTGGGCCCCTCGTTGCCCTCGCGCAGGCCGCGCTTGAAGTTGGAGATGCCCTCCCCGAGGCCGCGCCCGAGCTGGGGGATCTTCGTGGCGCCGAAGATCAACACCACCAGCAACAGGATGACTACGAGCTCAGACGGTCCAAGACCTGGCATGGGATGAGGCTCCTTTGGTCGATGACGGGCAAAGCGGTTCTACACCCCGCTGGTCGCCCGGGGCAACCCGACATCGTGCGCGAGGGCGTCCAGGTCAACCCGCACGACGTGGAGGGTCAGTCGCGCGACCTTCGCCGCGACGGCGACGCGGTGCCCCGGATCGAGGTCGACGCGGGCGAAGCACCAGCGAGAGGCCTCGTCGCCGAGGGAGGGGTCGAAGCGCACCCTAGGCGGCGCCTCGTCGGGCAGAAACGAGAAGGCCCGCAGCGGAAGCGCGAGCCCCATCCCGCGGGCCTTGATGTAGGCCTCCTTGAGGGTCCAGAGGGCGAGGAAGCGGTCGCGGTGCATGGCCTCCGGGAGCGCGCGCAGGCCGGACACCTCGTCGGGAGAGAAGAAGCGGTCGGCGACCTCGAGCGGACGCACGCGGCGGTCGAGGCGCTCGACGTCGACGCCCACCATGGGGTCGCGGCCGAGGGCGAGCGCGACCATGCCGCGGGTGTGCGAGAGGTTGAAGCGCGCAGGCGTCTCGGGGTGCTCGACGGCGGGACGGCCGTGCTCGTTGTGCGAGAGGCGCCAGGCGCGGCGCTCGACGGGCTCCCAGGTCGACAGGGCGGCCCGCAGCAGCGCGCGCCCGCACAGGAACTCCCCCGCCGCTCCCTCGTCGCCGAAGCGCTCGTGGCGCGCCCGCTCGTCGTCGGGGAGCGCCTCGCGCAGCCGCGCGGCGGTCGCAGGGTCGAGCCGACGCGGGATGTCGACGCAGCACAGCACGACCTCCCCCGGCGGGGGCGGCGCGGCGAAGGGGAGCAGCGGACTCACGGCGCGCAGTCGAGGGTGAC
>CAIOSS010000790.1 GCA_903860995.1 uncultured delta proteobacterium
GACGCTCGGGCTGCAGCTCGTGCGATCGCTCTCCCGACAGCTCCGCGGCAAGCTCACCGTCGAGCGCGAGGGCGGCACCCGCTTCGCCCTGGTGTGTCCGCGCGCCCTCGGCGACTGAGCGGTCAGGGTCGGAGAGGCCCGGCCAGGACGGCCGGGAACGGCGGCCCGGGGCGCGCGAAGTAGTAGCCCTGCATCAGGTCGCAGCCGAGGTCGATGAGCACGTTGGCCTCGTCGGCGGTCTCGACGCCCTCGGCGATGATGGTCGTGCGCGTGCGGCGGCAGACGCTCACGAGCGAGGCCACCAGCTCGCGCTTGATGCGCGACGTGTGCAGGTCGCGGATGAGCGACATGTCGAGCTTGGCGATGTCGGGGGTGAGCTTCACGAGCCACGAGAGGCCCGCGTAGCCCTCGCCGAGGTCGTCGAGCGCGATGCGGTAGCCCGCCTTGCGCAGCAGCTGCAGGGTGACGCTGAGGTCGTTGCGGACGTCGAGCTGAGCCCGCTCGGTGACCTCGAGCACGATGCGCGACGCGAAGGGCAACAGCGGCTCGTCGGCCGCGAGGAGAATGTCCGCGCGAAGCTCGCTCGGGTGCAGGTTGACGAAGATGGGCTCGTAGCACTGCGGGCGGTCGCGCAGCGTGGCCGCCACGTGTCTGCGCACGACGCGGCCCACCTCGTGGATGCGACCGAGCGCCTCCGCCGCGGCGAGGATCTGCATCGGCCCCGCGAGCGTCGTGCTGCGGCTGCGCATCAGGGTCTCGTACGCGAAGATGGAGTGGCCGAGCGAGCGCACGATCGGCTGGTAGACCATGAAGAGGTCGCGCAGGGCGGCGTCGAGCTCGCGGCCCATGGTCGGGAAGTCGAGCAGCGGCGAGTTGTGCCCGAGCTTCGCGCTCAGGAGCTGGTGCTGCAGCCGCGCGATCTCGCCCTCCGCCGCGGCGCGCTCGACCTGCTCGACGAAGTGCTCCGGCTCGACGGGCGTCGTGAGGTAGCTCGTGGCGCGCGCGTGCAGGGCCCGGCAGACGCCCTCGAAGCTGCGGTCGGCGCCGACGAGCAGCGTCGGGATCGTCGAGCCGCGCCGGCGGAGCGCGGCGAGCACCTCGACGCCCTCGCCGTCGGGCAGCTGCATCGCGATGACGGCGACGTGAAGGTCTTGCGAGTCGACGATGGCGAGCGCCTCGGCCCCGGTGGTGGTCTGCAGCACCGCGAGGCCGCGGGCCTCGAGCAGGCCCGCGAGGGTCGCGCGCGTGGCGCCGTCGGCCTCGACCAGCAGCACGCGCAGCCCCCGCGCCGGCTCCATCGGCGGGGTCTCCGCGACGTCCTCGCGAGACGCGGGGCCCGGCGCGACCGAGGCGGCGCCGCCGATCGAGTCGATCGCGTCGAGGGCCCGGCGCGTCAGCGTGTTGGTGGAGAACGGCTTCCACAGGATGTCGGTGCCGCCCACCGAGCCGTCCTGTTCGGAGTCGAAGTGCCCGGTGATGAGCAGGGTCGCGATTCCGGGGACGAGGTCGCGGGCCTTGAGTACCAGCTGCGCGCCGCCGACACCGGGCAGCCCCATGTCCGCGATGATCAGTCGGACCGCGGCGCCCCGCGCGGTGAGCTCGCGCACGGCCTCCACGTCGTTGCGCGCCTCGACGATGACGAACCCCACCTCGGCGAGCGCCCGGGCGCATGCGCGCCGCAACATCACGTCGTCATCGACCAGGAGGCAGCACGCCCCGCTGGCCTCGGCGAGGGCGCCGGGCGTCGGCGCGACGCCTTGCGACACCACCATGCCCTCGGCGAGCGGCAGGTCGATCGCGAAGCGCGTGCCCTCGCCGAGCTTGCTGCGCACGGTGATGGCGCCGCCGACGTAGTCGACCAGCATCGCGCAGGTGGACAGCCCGATGCCGGTGCCGGACCCCTTCGGCTTCGTGGTGAAGAGCGGCTCGAAGACGCGGGCGAGCGTCGCCTCATCCATGCCCGTGCCCGTGTCGGCGACCTCGAGGCGAACGTAGTGCCCGGGGCGCAGCCCGCCGGAGGCCTCCGCCGGGCGCGAGGCGCTGAGCGTGAGACACCCGCCCTCGGGCATCGCGTCGCGCGCGTTGGTGGCCAGGTTGAGCAGAATCTGCTCGACGGAGGTCGCGTCCATGGAGACCGCCATCGAGTCGGCGTCGACGCGCACGTCGATCTTCACCCGCGGCGTCACGAGGCGCTCGATCATGGGCATCGTCTCACTGAGCACCGTCGAGAGGTCGCTGCCGACGACGACGTCTTTCCGGCGCGCGAAGCTGAGCAGCTTGCGCGTGAGCAGCACGCCGCGCCGCGCCGCGTAGAGGATCTCCTCGATGTCCGCCTGCGCCGCCGGGTCGGAGGCGTATGCGAGCATCAGGTCGGCGCACATGATGATGACGCAGAGCACGTTGTTGAAATCGTGCGCGACGCTGGTGGTGAGCCGCCCCACGAGCTCGGTGCGCTGGGCCTCGAGCAGCACCTCCTCCGCGCGGCGCTCGCGGGTGATGTCCTGCTGGGAGACGAGCATGTGGGTGACGCGCCCGCCGCGGTCGGACACCGGCGAGATGGACACCGAGGTCCACTGGGCGTTGCCATCTTCAGCCTGGCCCTTGACGACCGCGTCTGCCTGGATGTGCAGCGCCATGGCCTCCTTCAGGCGCAGCACGGACTCCTGGTCGGGCTCGGAAGACACCCCGAACGGCAGGCCCTGCAGCTCTCGCTTCGCCTCGGCGCCGCTCATCGACACGATGGCGTGGTTGGCGAACACCACCCGATCGTCGGCCTCGTCGGCGCGCACGACGGCGATGCCGAGCGGCGACGCCTCGACCGCCGCGCGCAGCAGCCGCGCGCTCAAGTCGGCCTTGTAGCGCTCGATCGCCACGGAGATGGTCGCCGTGAGCGTGCGCTCATCGAAGGGCTTGATGACGTAGCCGTACGGCGAGACCGCGCTCGCGCGCCGGATCGTCTCGTCGTCGGCGAAGGCCGTGAGGAAGATCACCGGCACGTCGCTAATGGCGCTGATGGCCTCCGCGGTCTCGATGCCATCGGCCGGACCGCGGATGAAGATGTCCATCAGCACGAGGTCGGGGCTGCTCTCGTGGAAGAGCTCGAGCGCCTCTTCGCGGTTGTCGGCGACCCCGACGACCTCGAAGCCGAGACGGATCAGCCGTCGCTCGATGTCGAGCGCGATGAGGGCCTCGTCCTCGACGATGAGCACGCGCTTCAACCCGAGGCCGGCGGCCGTGAGCTGGGGCGACGGTTTGGACGTCACGCCGACGCCCGCTTTGCTGCCGGGGATGGTGTCGAGATGGTCACGAACGGAGAGTGCTGCGGGGCTACCGGCACCGACCGATGTCTTCTCGGCCTCGATCTTCGAGTCAGCGTCGGTCTCGGCCATAACAATTAGGTCTATATTGCAGCTGGATGCGCGTCAACCGCAACGCCGTGGCGACGAGGGTGTGCGAGGCGTGCACACACGGGCTGGGCACGCCCCGTGCGGTGCTGATCGGACCGTCCGGCGGTCAGTCGCGGGGCGGGAGCGGCATGCTCAGCTCGAACCGCGCGCCCCGGTCGGAGTCGACCGTGAGCTTGCTCCGAAGCTGACGACAGAGCGATCGCACCAGCTGCAGCCCGAGCGAGCTCGAGCGCCCGGTGTCGAAGTTCTTCGGAACGCCGGGGCCCGAGTCGACCACCGCGATCTTCACGGTGTCACCGACGACGCCGACCTCGACGAGGATGTCGCAGTGGGGCCCGGTGCGCCCGACGGACGGCTCGCCCGTCGGGCTGCCGTACTTGAACGCGTTGGTCAGCAGCTCGTTGAGGATGAGCCCGAGCGGCACGCCGATCTCCACGGTGACGTACACCGGCGTGGTCGCCACCACGGAGAGCCGCGCGCCCGAACCGAACGCGCCGCGCAGCGTCCCCGCCAGCGTGCGGGCGTACTCGCCGAACTCGATGCGGTCGAGCGACTCGACGCCGTAGAGCTGCTGGTGGATGAGCGCCATCGCGCGCACCCGATGCACGCTCTCTGCGAGCAGCCGCTTCGCGGGCTCCGCCGCCTCCATGTGGTCGGCCTGCAGCGCCAGCAGGCTGGAGATGATCTGCAGGTTGTTCTTCACCCGGTGGTGAATCTCCTTGAGCAGGGTCTCCTTCTCGCTCAGCGAACGCGTGACAGCCTCCTGCGCGGCGACGCGCGCGCTGACGTCCGTGACGCCAGCCAGCACGTGCGGCTCGCCGTTGAGGTCGATGTTCACCAGCCCGATCTCGGCGTCGAAGTGGACACCGCCCCGCCGCACCGCCCGCACCGCGCGGCCCGAGGCCATCACGCCGCTTGCCCGCGACGAATCCATGCGCCGCATCAACACCTCGTGCGACGCGCGCAGGGGCTCCGGCACGAGCGCGGCCACGGGCAGACCCACGAGCTGTGACTCCTCGTACGCGAAGAGCGAGCGCGCCGCGCGGTTGGACTGCACCACCCGGTGCGCGCCATCGACGATAAGCAGGGCCTGCGGCGCCTCCTCGAAGAGCCGCCCGAAGCGCGCCTCGCTCTGGAGCAGCGCGTGGGTGCGCTCGAGCACCCGGCTCTCTAGCTGCGCGTTGAGGGTCTTGACGTTCTCCCGGGCCTCGTCGACCCCGAGGTGCGCGGAGAGCATCGAGCCGAACTGGACGATCGAGCCGATCTGCTCGACCGTCGGCGGAGTTTCGCCGCGCAGGCCCACGCAGAGAGCGCCGAAGACGCCGACCTCGCTGAACAGCGGGACGGTCACGAACTGGTCGAGCCCGAAGCGCTCGGACATCGACTGCCAGTCGCGGAAGTGCGACCGCGCGTGCTCGCGGGTGCTCCGCGGCGTCGCGAAGCGCAGCACCTCCGCGACCGCCGTCCCGTTCAGCTCGTGGCCGGACAGCTCGACCACCTCGGCGTCGGGGTCGAGCCCGGGCCCCGCGGTGCGCGGGCCCAGCGCCGCCGCGGGCCGCTCGTCGAGCAGGCGTAAGCCGCAGGCGGCAGCGCCGTCTCGGCGCTTGCAGAGCATCACCCGATCGACCCCCAGCGACGGGCACAGCCGCCCGACGAGCGTGGCGAAGAGCGCCGCCCGACTGCCGGCGCGGGCTAGCGCGGTGGAGATCTCGACCATCATCCGATGCTGCGCGTTTTGCGCCGTGACGAGGCGCAGCGACCCGTAGAGCGCGGCGTTGGCCACCGCGAGCTCACGCGATTTGGCCTCGAGCTCCCGCTGCGCGCGCACGCGCTCGGAGACGTCCGTCGAGATGCCGCCGAGCCCGAACACCACGCCGGCCGCATCGCGCAGCGCGAAGATCGTCTCGAGGAAGGTTCGCTCCTCCCCCTCGATCGGCAGCACGAACTCGCTGGCCTGCGCCCGGCCGGTGGCGAGCACGGTCTCGCTCACGCGGTCGATGTCGTCGGCGGCGTCGGGGAAGAGCTCGCGGTCGGTGTGCCCGTAGATCTCACCGTGCGGTCGGGCGACCAGCGTCCGGTGCCGCGCGTTGCTCAACACGAAACGATGCGCGGTGTCCTTTGCGTAGATGACGAGGGGCGTCTCCTCGATCATCGCGCGGGCGAAGACGACCTCGCGGCGCCGCGCTTGGTTCTCGCGCTCGAGCTCCGCGAGGCGCGCTCGCAGCCGCGCGGCCTCGCCGCCGTCGGATGTGTCGTCGTCCGAACTCACGGAGCGGGTCGGAGCTGCGAGAGTCCGTACTGCGCGAGCAGCTCAGACTGGATGGCGTCGGCCAGTGTGTTCGCGCGCGCGGTCCGGTCGGCGCCGGACGGGTCGACCACCACGTGACGCGGCCGCTGCCCGGGCGGGCGCGCGACGACCGCCACGATCGCCTCCGCGACCCGCGCCGGATCGGGCGCCTGGCCCGAGCGCACCATCGCGTCGAGGCCCGCGAAGAGGCCCGCCGGCAGCGCCGCGACCTCGCCGTAGCCCTCCGCGCGCGCCGGGTCGCCCGCGGGCACCAGGTTGGCGAGGATGGACGTCGTCGGGAAGGTGCCGGGCTGCACGATCACGGAGTCGATGCCCAGCGGCGCGAGCTCGTAGCTCGTGGCCTCCGCGAGGGACTCCAGCGCGGCCTTGCTCGCGTCGTACAGCCCGAGGAAGGGCATCACCTCGCGGCCGTCGGTGCTCGACACGTACACCACGAGCCCGCGCCGGCGAGCGCGCATGGCGGGCAGCGCCGCCCGCAGCATGCGCAGCACCCCGAACACGTTGACGTCGAAGAGCCGCTGCGCGTCGGCCGGCGTGAAGGTCTCGACGAGGCCCGCGGCGGCGACCCCGGCGTTGTTGATCAGCACGTCGAGCGCGCCCCCGTCGGCCAGCACCTGCGCGACCGCGCGCTCGCAGGAGCCCTCGTCGGTCACGTCGAGCGCCACCACGCGGAGCTCGCCGGCGAGGCCGCGCGCCGCCTCGATGAGCGCCGCGACCGCGGGGACGTTGCGTCCGGCGGGGTCGCGCACGCCGGCGAACACGCGGTACCCCCGCTGCGCGAGCGCGAGCGCGGTGAGTCGACCGAAGCCGCTGCTGGCTCCGGTCACGAGGACGGTCTCGGCGAGGCTTGATGACGGCATGGAAATGACCTCGGAGTGTTCCCGCGTGGGCTACTGGTAGCGTGGGGAGCGACCGGTTGCCAAGAATGGCGCCTCGGGCGCGTCGCCCGCGCGCAGCAGCTCGAGGGCCCGACGGGCGAGCGTGACCATGCTGAAGGGCTTCCAGAGCACCGCGACGCCCGGGCCGATGAGGTCGTGTCCGCGAGCGAGGTGACCGGTCGTGACGAGCGTCGCGACGCCGGGCGACCTGGCCTGCGCGTGCAGCGCGAGCGCGGCGCCGTCGATGACCGGGAGCGTCAGGTCGGCGACCACGAGGCGCACCGCGGCGCCGCGGGCGTCGAGCTCGCGCACCGCGGCGTCACCGCGGGAGACCTCGACGACGGAGAACCC
>CAIOSS010000791.1 GCA_903860995.1 uncultured delta proteobacterium
GACAACACTCCCGGCGACGCACCGCTAATGCGTGGCATTGGTAAGGGGCGAGTGAGGGTCATTCAGGGCGCCGTGCTCGCGGGCGGCGCCGAGCGCATGCTCGTCGGCAACCCCGCGGACTACGTGCTGCGCGCGAGCGACCCGCGGGTGCTCTCGCAGGGTCGGCACAGCGCCTACCTGAAGATCGCCGAGGGCTGCAACCGCACCTGCTCGTTCTGCGCGATCCCGATGATCCGCGGCAAGCAGCGCTCCCGGGGCATCGACGACGTCGTCGAGGAGGCCGCGCGCCTCGCGTCGCAGGGCGTGCTCGAGCTCAACCTGGTGTCGCAGGACACCATCGCCTACGGCCGCGACCGCGAGGAGAAGCCCAACCTCGCCGGGCTGGTGAAGCGCCTGGGCGAGGTCGAGGGGCTGCGCTGGATCCGGCTGCACTACCTCTACCCCGAGACGCTCACCGACGAGCTGGTGGAGCTCATCGCGTCGCACCCCAAGGTGGTGAAGTACGTGGATATGCCCTTGCAGCACGCGAGCGACGCGATGCTCCGGCGGATGAAGCGCGGCCACGGCGGGGCGAGGCTGCGGCGGGTGGTGGAGACGGTGCGCACGAAGATCCCCGGGGTGACCTTCCGCACGGCGTTCATCGTGGGGCACCCGGGCGAGTCGGACGAGGACTTCACCGAGCTCGTCGATTTCGTGAAGTGGGCGGAGTTCGACCGGGTGGGGGTGTTCCGCTACTCGGACGAGGACGGCACCGGAGCGGAGACCCAGGACGCCAAGGTGAAGCCGAAAGACAGCGCGGCGCGGCACCGCAAGCTGATGGCCGTGCAGCGCCCCATCGCCCGCAAGCGCAACCGGGCGCTCATCGGCACGCGGGTCGAGGTGCTGGTCGACGGCGCGAGCGAGGAGCACGAGTTCGTGCTCCAGGGCCGCCACGCGGGTCAGGCGCCGGACATCGACGGCGTGGTGTACCTGTCGGGCGCCGAGGTGAGCGCGGGCTCGATGGTCATGGCGGACATCTCGCAGAGCGCCGACTACGACCTCGTGGGCGAGGTGGTGATGGACGAAGACGCGCTGGTGCCCGTGAAGGCGAAGCCGAAGAAGCGGGTCGCGCTGCGGGTCACCGCGGGCTGAGGCGCCTCCTCCGAAGGGGGCGAACGCGACCTACGGCGCCGTCCGCAACCGCGCCCGCAGGAAGTCGACGATCACCCCGCGGGCCAGCTGATCGCCGAAGCCCCCTCGCCGAACGTCGAAGCCGTGGTCGGCGAAGGGCACCATCAGCGTCTGCACCGGCCGACCCCGCGCCGTCAGCGCCGCGGCGAGCATGGTGGCGTTGTCGGGCCGCACGCAGCGCTCGCCGGTGCCGTGCACCAGCAGCGTCGGCGGGGTCGCGTCGGTGATCCACGTCTGCGGCGTCGCGAGCCGGTACGCCTCGGGCACCGCCGCGGGGGGCCCGCCGAGGTACACCTCCACCGCCTCGACCCCTCCCACCACGTCGGGCACGTAGGGGTGGTCGTGGGCCCACGCGAGGTCGGTCGGGCCGTACACCGAGACCACGGCCTGCACCGGCGCCGTGGTCACCTCGCACGCTGCCGCGAGGCGCTCGTCGGAGTAGGCCGCGACGAGGGCGATCTGCGCCCCGGCCGAGCGCCCGAGCAGGGCCACGCGCGCCGGGTCGAGGCCGAGCTCCGCGGCGCGCCGGCGCACCCGCCCGACGAGGCATTTGACGTCCTCGACGGCGGCGGGGAAGCGGTGCGCGGGGGCGAGGCGGTACGTCACGTCGACGACCGAGATGCCCGCGCGGGCGATGGCGTGCGAGACGTGGGCGGCATCGCCCTTGTCGCCTGAGCGCCAGCTGCCGCCGTGCACCACGACCACGAAGGGGTGCGGGCCCCGTCCGGGCGCGCGGTAGAGGTCGGCGCGCAGGCCTGGGGCGATGGCGAGGTCGCGCTCGACCACGACCGCGGGGCCGGTGCGCCCGGTGAGCCACGCCAGCACCGAGAAGCCCTGCGACGCACGGCGGTACGCGGGAATCGCCGCGAGCGCAGGGACGAGGCCCGCGATCACGCCGACGAGGCTGAGGGCCTGCATCACCGGGCGGCCGCGGGAGAGGGCGAGCGCGCCGAGGCCGGTGGCGCTGCCCAGGAGGCACGCCTCGAGGGCCGCGAAGTGCAGCATCCACGCGGCCCAGCTGGGTAGCGGGACGTACATGAGCACCGCCTGTAGCAGCGAAGCCGCGAGGAGCAGACGGGCCAGCACGGTCGACGACTATCACGCGGGCGCTCGCGCTGGTTGACTGGCCGGGCGCCGTTGACTAGAAAACTCGCGGCCGCGCCTGACTGACCCCCGCGCGACGGAGAACCGATGGCCACGTACATCACGACGGACTGCATCAACTGCGGCGCCTGCGAGCC
>CAIOSS010000792.1 GCA_903860995.1 uncultured delta proteobacterium
GCGCCGCGGCCCCCGCCGGTGCATCGCGACGGTGGCACCCCGCAACCATCCTGACGCTGTGATCGCAGGCAATTTCTCGTTGTCGCTTCGTCGCGGAGGCGAGCCGAGCTGCGCTAAGGTCCTGAGTGATGGTCCGACGAGGGTTCATTCTGTCCGCGCTGGTCTTCACGGGGCTCGCCGCGGGCTGCGGCGGCGACGAGGCGACGGCGTTTCCGCCGGGGCTCCAGCCCTTCGAGGCCGTGACCGTGCCGCTGCCGGCCGCGACGCCCTCGGACCCCCACCCCGAGGTCCTCGTCACGCGCGTCGGCGAAGGGGCGGACTACGAGTGGGCCCAGGGGCGCGGGTACATCCACGCCCCGCTGGCGCGCGTCTACGAGGCCCTTCGCGACCCGGAGGTCACCACCGACCGGCGGCGCGCGACGGAGTTCAGCAGCACCCCCAACACCGAGCCGGAGTACCCCTTCAGCTACCGGGTGCATTACATCGTGCGCGAGCTCTTCACGATCGAGTTCGACATGTCCTGGCGGCTCGGCCCCATCGAGGGCACCGAGGCGGCCCCCACGGCCGTGAGCGGGGTCTACCAGAAGACCTTCGGCAGCAGTTTCATCGACGTGCTCCGCGGCGACGTGGTGGCGCGCCAGGTCGACGCCAACACCACGGACATCGAGATGGTCCGGCACATCCGCTCGGCCGGCGCCGGAGGCCCAGAGGCCGAGGTGTACCTCCGCGACAAGTTCAACAGCATCCTGGCCCGGGTGCGCGGACAGCCCCTCCCGCGCTATTGATGCGCTGATGGCGATCCGCTGGCTGGGCCCCGGGCTGCGCTTTCCTTCACCCCATAGCGCCGACGCCGACGGCATCGTCGCGGTGGGCGGCGACTGCTCGTCCGCCCGGCTGCTCCTCGCCTATCGCAGCGGGATCTTCCCGTGGCCCCTCTCCGACACCCTGCCGCTGTTCTGGTTCTCCCCCGACCCGCGGTGGGTGGTGCTGCCCGCCGAGGCGCACCTCCCCAAGAGCCTGCGCAAGCAGATGCGCCGCGGGGTGTACGAGGTGCGCTGCGACACGGCCTTCGAGGAGGTCATCGACGCCTGCTCCGCGGTGCCGCGCCCGGGCCAGCAGGGCACGTGGATCATCCCCGAGCTGCGCCAGGGCTTCGTCGAGCTGCACCGGATGGGCTACGCGCACTCCATCGAGGCCTGGCAGGACGGCGTGCTGGTGGGCGGGCTGTACGGCCTCGCGCTGGGGCGGGCGTTCTTCGGCGAGTCGATGTTCGCGCGGGCGCCCGACGCCTCGAAGGTGGCCTTCGCGACGCTGCTGGCCAACCTGCACGCCTGGGGCTTCGACTTCGTCGATTGCCAGACGCGCACCGAGCACCTCGTGCGCTTCGGGGCGATCTCCTGGACGCGGCAGCAGTACCTCGACGCCCTGGCGAAGTCCCTGGGCGCCGGCGTCGACCGCGTGGGGGGGTGGCGATTCGACCTGGACCCGGCGGCGGCTGCGCTAGCCATGCGAGAGTGACGGCCGCACCGCTTCCGCCGCAGAGCCGCCTCACTGCGACCGCTGGCACCATCTTCGCTAACGTGCCCCGGCGGAGGACACCGATGACGCACACACGATGGATCGTTGGCACCCTGCTGGTCACCCTCGGGGCGATGGGCATGGGCGGTTGTTATTACGACTTCAGCGACGAGGGCGACGACGCGCGGCCGTCGTCGACGCCGCCCAGCTACGGCAGCGAGTCGTCGTCGAGCGCCACGCGCTGGAGCGGGCGCGCGGACACCTTCCGGGGCGACCTCGGCACGGTGGAGGGCTTCGACGGCACACAGGCGACCCTCAGCGGCACGGACTACGGCACGTCGAGCTCGGTGCGCATCGACGCCGAGAACACCGACGCCCGCTGGTGGGCCATGACCCAGCTGAGCATCAGCGGGACGCTGCGCCACCCGTCGCTCGTGCCGGGCGCGCATCTGGTGTTCAACCGCAGCAACCGGACGACCCGGACGGGCGCCGGGGCGGCGCCGCTGTTCATGTCGGTGCTCGGGTGCTCGGGGCCGCGGCTCAACCAGTTCACGTACGACCAGGGGGCCGAGGAGGTCACCGTCGACGTGTCGGCGGGGCCCACCGAGGACACCCGACGGCTCGCATTCGATGCGAAGTTCAACGGGCCGACGGGTGAGCAGCACGTCACCGGGTCGTTCGTGTTCGAGACGCAGTAGGGCCTTCCACCAGCCCCGGCGCGGGCATTGTTTGGTAGACCACCCGACGGCGGCACCCAAGGACCACCCGGTCCCGCGGTGTCTCCGTCCATCGGAGGTCTCTCGACATGCCCAACGCCCGCTCGCCTCGCACCCGCCGCTCCCTCGCGGCCGCCACCCTCGCCCTCAGCCTCTTCGGCGCCTTCGGGTGCGCCCGTCGGCCGCCCGTGGAGACCGGCCCGACGCTCCCGCTCCGCCGCGTGGTGGTCTACCGCAACGGCGTCGGGTACTTCGAGCGCCAGGGACACGTCGAGGGCGAGGCGGTGAACTTCCGCGTCACCCAGGCCGAGGTCGGCGACTTCCTCGCCACCCTCGCGGTGATGGAGCAGGGCGGCAGCAGCGTGCGCTCCGCGGCCTTCCCGATGCCCGAGGAGCAGGTCGGCGACGCGCCCCCCGCCCCGGAGCGGCGGCGCAACGTGCGCCTCGCCCTCGACGGCCGCGAGCACGACCTCGTGGTCGGCTACACCGTCGAGACCCCCATC
The DNA here is from genome assembly GCA_903860995.1 of uncultured delta proteobacterium. Classification (GTDB taxonomy): domain Bacteria; phylum Myxococcota_A; class Polyangia; order Polyangiales; genus SCUS01. The sequence continues at coordinate 2,738 of CAIOSS010000792.1, forward strand.
TGGCGGCCCACCTACCGGCTGGTGTTCCAGGGGACGCAGCCGCAGGTGCAGGCCTGGGGCATCGTGCAAAACCTCTCCGGCGAAGACTGGACCGACGTGAACCTCTCGCTGGTGTCGGGCTCGCCGGTGTCCTTCCGCTCCGAGCTCGCGACGCCGGTGATCCCCGTGCGCCCCATCGTGACCGACCGCGGCGCCGTCATCGACGCCGTCCCCCAGAGCGACACCACCCTCGCCCAGGAGGAGCAGCGCGCGGTGGCCATCACCGCCCCGATGCCACAGGCCTCGCCCGAGCCCATGGCCGAGTTCGCCGATGACGAGGGCGGCAGCGGGCGCGCTGCCAACACCCGCACCGCGGCCGCGCGGCGCCGGCCGATGCCC
>CAIOSS010000793.1 GCA_903860995.1 uncultured delta proteobacterium
CCCGGCCGCTCGCCACCGCGGGCCGCGCCATGTAGCGGCAGAGCCGTTCGAGCGCGTCGCGGTCGTGCGCTGCCACGCACACGCCCGCGGGCAGGTTGAACCCGTCGAGCTCGGCGACGAGTCCGCGCGACGACAGCCGCATCGGCGCCATCGCGCCCCCGTCGTCCTCGTCCCCCGGGCGCGCTCTCCCCTCGTCGACCCGCGCGAAGGTCCCGCGACCGCCCGCCGCGCGGCGCAGCCCCTCCATGGCGTCGTCGCTGCGCTCCGCCTCTGTAGCCACGGCGAGCCGCGCGCGACGCCGCGCGATGACCTGCAGCCGCTCGACCACCCGCGCGATGACACTCCGCAGGTCGTCCCGCGTCGGCGCCGCCGTCGCGACGAACGCGGGGGTGCTCCCATCGTCGCGACACACGAACACCCCATCGGCGACCAGCACATGAAGATGAGGGTTGAGGTTGAGCGAGCCGCCGAATCTCTGCACGAAGGTGATTGCCGCCGCCTCGACCCGGGCGCCTGCCACCGTCCCCGCGGTGGCGCGCAGCCATGCGCGAAGCTCCTCGAAGAACACCCGCGACACCGCGTTGAGCAGCGCCGGATCGCGCGCCACTGGCAGCCGCAGTTCCCACGGCAGCGAGAGCACCCACTGGCGGTACGGCACCGCGGGTAGCACCCGATCGCACTGCCGCGCAGCGGTCTCGCTCATGCGCCGACCGCCGCAGCTCGAGCACACGCCCCGGTGCTTGCACGAGAACGCCACCAGCCGGTCGTGGCCGCAGCCTGCGCAGCGAGCACGCATGAACCCGCACGCGAGCACGCCGCAGCGCGCGAAGGCCTCGAACTCCGCGACGACGTAGCGGGGCAGCGCGCGCCCGTCCTCCTGCATGCGCTCGGCAAAGGCCACGAAGTAATCGCGCACGAGGCCATGCACCACACCGTCGCGCACGGGGTCGCGGGCGCCAACGTGCGTATGTCCACCGCCGTCGGCCATCGGTGGGCGGACGCACAGAGCGAGACGCGGACCATCGCCGATCGGCTGGCTCTACTGATGTTTCATGGCCGGGCCGGGGTGGCGGCAGGTGGCGGCGGGGGTGGCGGCGGGTGGCGGCGGGTGGCGGCGGGGACTGACGACGTGGGGGCGCTCTCCCCTCCGGAGGTCGGAGCGACCGCGCCATCAACGCGGAACTCCAGCGACGACGCTGCCCATCGAGGTGATCGTCGAGCCCGCCGTGCGCCTCTCTGACGGGCTCCGACCGGCTCGCCGCCACGCTCGAGCGCACGCGCCCCACGCTGCTCCTCCTCGACTCGCTCATCCGTCTGCATCGCGCAGACGAGAACTCCGCCGCCGAGGTGTCCGTCACCCTCGATGGTCTGCGTGCGCTCGCGCACTCCTCGGGCACCGCCATCCTCCTCGTGCATCACGCACGAAAGGCCGTCGCCGACGGATCCATCGGAACCACCCTCCGCGGGGCGAGCGACCTCGCGGCCTTCGGCGACTCCAACCTCTACCTGCGAAAGATCTCGCAGGACGCGACCGCCCTGGAGCTCAAGATTGATCACACCGCGCCACGGCGTGTCCGCCCGCCGTCCGCATCCAGCTCACGGTGCGCGGCGAGCCCGCCGTCGCGACCTTTCACGTCCAGGACAAGGCGACGACGACCGACGACACCCTCGCGGCGTCCACCACGCCGATGGCGTCCGGCGCCCTGCGCGAGAAGCTCGGCGTGCGCAACCAACTCGTCGCCCAGTCGCTCCACGCCCTGCTCAACCAGGGGCGCATTCACCGCGCAGGCCGCGATGGCTGGGCCCTCGGCCAGGCCGCGGAGTGACCGTTCCCGTTCCCTCCCTATATGTGTCGGAACGGGAAGGCTACGCCATCGACGAGGCCCATGACCCTCGCGCTGAAAACGAGCGCACGCAGGTCACTGAGACTCCTTGGGGGCGGTTACACTCGGCGGCATCTATGCACCGCGACGCATGGCCCGACGGGGCTCGGACTCAACGGCGCTCTGCCGTGTCCGCGCTTCTCCCGACGCCATCGAAGGAGTCGCACGGCGTGTCACACCCCCTGTCGCCGCCGTCGGAGCCGTCGCAGCCCGTGTTGCACCCCCTGCGGCGTCTACGGAGCCTGTCGCACGTCGTGTCGCCGCCTACACGGACGCCAGAGAGCCACTCGCACGCCGTGTTGCACCTTCGATGGAGGTCGAAGTCTGTCGTTCACTCGTCTTGATGGCCCCGGCATACTCCCCGGTCGAAGGAGATTCCCCGCCCATGGCAACACCGACCATTCCAACGATTCCCACTGGTGCGTCCCTCGAAACCGTCTGGCACCGCGCGGTCTATACCGAGCGGCGTCTGCTTCGTAGCAAGCTCGCCGCCGACCTCGCGCCGCCCTTCGCGGCCATCGCGGCGCGCTGCAAGACCGAGCTCATCGCGCAGCTCGGTCACTGGGGCGCCGAGATCGGCGCGCAGGCCGCGGTCGACGAGGCCGACGACTCCCTCGACGACACCACCGGGGAGATCGTCGCGGAGTTTCGCCACGCCGACCGCAAGGCGCAGACCCCCCGGCTCAAGCACTACCTGGGAACCGACACGGCCTCGGGTATCGTTCGCCTCGGCCTCGCCTCGCAGCTCAAGGTCGTGCGCCCGTGGCCCAAGGCCCTGGCCTCGGAGCCCGAGAGCGCGCTCCAGACGCTTGGCACCCGGCTCTCGGAGGACATCACGACCGGCGAGGCGGCCGACAACGAGCGCGCCACCGTGGCGGGCGATCGGGCGACCCACCGGGCGCGCAACATCACCAGCCTCATCGACGACCTGAACGCCCTCCGCGCCAGCACCCTCGGGCGCCTCATCACCCGCGGAACCAAGAACAAGCAGCCCGCCGACTGGCCGCGCCGCTTCTTCTATCGCTCGCGCACGCAGGCGAGCGGGGGCGGCGCCGAGCCGACGCCCGAGCCGACGCCCGACGCCCCGAAGAAGTAGTCGCCCCGCGTCACCCTCATCGGTGTTGCCCCCACCGCCCACCCCCCCGCCCACGCTTGCGGTCACCAGCCTCGCCCTCCGAGGGGAGCGCCCCCCCACGCCTGCGGTCACCAGCCTCGCCCTCCGAGGGGAGCGCCCGCCCACGTCTGCG
>CAIOSS010000794.1 GCA_903860995.1 uncultured delta proteobacterium
CGCCGCGGTACACTCCGCCGCCATGGAGAGCCGCTGTCCCATCTGCAAGGTCGTCGTCCGGGCCGGTCGCCCGGAGAACCCCTCCGCCCCGTTCTGCTCGGCGCGCTGCCGGGACGTCGACCTCGGTCGATGGCTCGACGGCGCGTACAGCATCCCGGTGCGCGACGAGCTCCCCTCCGAGGAGGAGCTCGCCCTCGCGTCGGTGCGCAACCCCGACCCCCGGCGGGTCTCGTGACCCGCGCCCGCCGCCTCTCCGCCGCGCTCGCCGTGGTCGCCGCGCTCGCGGGCGCCGAGGCCTCCGCGCAGAGCCTGCTCTCGCACGACTGGCTTGTGCTCCAGCCCGAGCTCGGGATCTCGTACGCCAACGTCGTCGCCGTCAGCAACGACGGGCTCTTCCCCTCGGCGTCGAGCACCACCGGCTTCGGCCCGCGCTTCGGCCTGCTCGCGGGCATGCGCTTCGGGCCCGTCACCGGCGGCGCCCGGGTCGACCTCGCCCGCTACGCCGCCTACGACGTCGGCGACGCTGGGCTCTTCATCGAGCTGCGCATCCCGGTGCCCTTCATCCAGCCCTTCGGGCGCGTGGGCATCGGGTACGCCTGGCTCGGCGACCTCAACCCCGACCCGCGCTATCTGGCCTGCGGCGCTAGCGGCAGCGGGGCGTCGTGCCCGAAGGTGTCGGGCTGGTTCGGCTCCGTGGGCGGCGGCCTCGACCTCGCCATCAGCAGCCACTTCACGCTAGGCGCCAACCTCGACGTGACCTTCCTCAACCTCACCCGCGCCGCCTCGCCGGCCAGCGTGATGTTCACCAACACGGGTGACAGCGTCGGGCTCCAGGTGACCCTCGGGCTGCACGCCGCGCTGCGCATCTGAGCGGGGGCCGACCCGCCACCAGGCCGGGGTTGGTCGCGTCCCGCGCCTGCACCCCGGGCAAGCGAAGGCAGGCGCCCCCGCAAGGGGGGCTTTCGGAAGGGATACTACTGCGTCTGCCCCACGGACAGGGGTTGGGATTGTTCCCACCCCTCGACGACGGAGCCATCGGAGTGGTGGCGAGCCTGGTTGTCGACGTAGCGCCGTACGAGTTCGACCTCGGACTCTCGCAACGTGAACGCGCCGTACCCCTCCTGCCATGCGAACTCCGGGAGGTTCAGTTCGCGGTGGATGAAACGGGTCGTGGGCGCCTTGAGCTCGCGGGCAAGTTGGGCCACGCCGACCTCGGGTGACATCCAGACCAACACGTGGGCGTGGTCGGAGACACCGCCCACGGCGAGCGGGAAGCAGTTCATGGCGCGACAGCGCGACGAGAGGTACCCGTGGATGCGCGGAGCGAGCACGGGCGTGATGGTGTGCTCCCTGAACTTCGTCGCCCACACGAAATGCACGAAGAGCTTTGTGTACGAGGACGACATCGCCTTTGCCAATCTTCCTCGGCCCCGCTGCACCGCGGACCCGCGTGAGGTCATTCCGGCAGCCCCGTCAGGGGCGCCTTCATTCGCTTGCCCGGGGTGCAGGCGCGGGACGCGACCAACCCCGGTCCGTCGGGGCATCCGAAGTTCAGCGATGGTGTGATTGGTTCGGAGGAGCGCGGTCAGCCCGTCGGGGCCGCGGTCTTCGTCGTCGCCTTGCGTGCGACGGCCCGCGCCTGGAGCGAGGGGAGGTGCTTGTTCACGTGGCGCCCCCAGACGGCGCCCGCGGCGAGCTCGATGTGCTCGTAGGCGCGGACGAACAGTGTCCAGACGCGGTCGCGGAGGGCCATCGCGCTCTGCTGGTCGGCCGTCCGGCGGCTCGGACGGACCGCCGACGCGGGGCGGATCTTCTCGATCAGGGCGGCCCCGAGGACCTCCGCGCGCCGGACCTGCCCGGTCTGGACCGTGCCGCCAGCGATGACGAGGTCGTGAGCGAGGTAGAGCGCGGCGAGGTCGGCAAGGTCGTTGGCGACGTCGCGAGCCCCGGTGCCCTTCTCGATGCGCGCGACCTCCTTCGCGGGGCAGCGGTCGAGGAGGGAGAGGGTGCGCGCGTGGGAGAGGAGCACGCGGCGGAGGGGGCGTGCCTCGCGGAGCAGGTCGAGCACCTCGTTGGACTCGCGGGGGAGGGCGTCAACGCGGCTCGCGGCGTAGGCCATCGCGAGGCCGAGCGAGCCCAGCGCATCGATGCGGGCCCAGTCGGCGCGGAACCCGCTGGCCTCGACGGCCGGGCGGGCCGCGAGGAGGGCGTCACGGCCGCGCATCGCGTTGTAGTACGCGAGGTCGGCGTCGGCGCGGAACGGGATCACCTCCGCGAGCCGGAGGGTGCCCGCGGCGCCGCGGTGGATCGTGAGGGCGTCCGCGGAGCCGAGGACGGTGGGGACGGCGGGAGCGCCGTCGGCGGGGGCCGTCTTCTTCTCGGTGGCGACGGGGGCGGGTGACCTGGACGGGGTGTTGGTGGGCTTGGGCATGATGAACGTGACCTCCTGCCGATGTCATCGGGGAGCGCACGCGAGAGGTTGCGGGGTGCGTGAGATTTTCCTTCGGGGGGATGCGCGCGTGGGTCGAAGTGCCAGCCCCGACCACGGAGCGCGTGGCGGGGTGCGCGCGAATGAGCTGCCACGACCGCGGAGGGGATGGCAGGCGGGTCGGAGGGTGGCTGCCACGACCACGGAGGGGATGGCAGGCGGGTCGGAGGGTGGCTGCCACGACCACGGAGGTCATGGCAGGCGGGTCGGAGGGTGGTTGCCACGAAGGCGGGACCTTGACGGTGCGCACGACGAGGGGCCTTTATCGTCGCCGCGTGTATCGGGAGTCGCGATGGAGTGCGCGGTGGCTTGCGCTGGCGTCGCTGGTCGCAATGCCGCGGCGCTGGCCCTGGTGCACCGGCTCGAATACGAGCGTCGACCGCACCCGACCCGCGCCGAGCTTGCGGGCCTGTACGCGTTCGAGGCCCGCTTCTCTGCGTTCGCGCGCTGCTTCCCGAC
>CAIOSS010000795.1 GCA_903860995.1 uncultured delta proteobacterium
CGGGGCAGGAGCGGGTGATCCTCGACGCCGCCGAGGCGATGCGGGCGAGGCTGGCGGCCTCGAAGGACGCGCTGTGGGTGACGGCGGGGGACGCGGCGAAGGCGTTCCGCGGCGAGCGCTTCGACGAGGGGGTGATGGGCGAGTCGTTCGCGAAGCAGGACGAGGCCCTGGAGGCCACGCAGAAGGCGGTCTTCGAGGCGCTCCAGAAGGTGCACGACGCGCTCGACGAGCGGCAACGGCGCGACTTCGCCGACCACATCGAGCGCTTCACCGGCGCCGCGGGTCGCTGGGGCCGCGGCCCGTACCGGGCGTAGCGGCACAGGGGAGCCAAAGGAGAATGAACATGCGACGAAACGTGAAGATTCTGGTGCTGGGTCTCGGGGTGCTCCTGGGCTACGGGTCGGCCTTCGCCGGGATGTGCGCCCACCGGCACCGCCGCGAGTCCTTCGAGCGGCACGTGGCGCGGGTGTGCGTCGAGGCGGCGCGCAACCCCAACGCGGCGCCCGCCCCGCCGCCGCCGCCGCGCTGGTAGTCTTGGCGGAGACAGCGTGACCATCCGCGTGCTCCACATCGACGACGACGCCCGCTTCGCCGAGCTCGTGGCGAGCTACCTCTCCCAGAACGGGATGCTGGTGAGCCACGCGCCCGACGGCGGCCGCGGCCTCGCGATGCTGGAGCGCGCGGACATCGACGCGGTGCTGCTGGACGTGATGATGCCGGGCATCGACGGCCTCGAGGTGTGCCGGCGCATCCGTGCGAAGCGCAACGTCCCGATCGTGATGCTCACCGCCAAGGGCGATGAGACCGACCGCATTGTTGGCCTCGAGCTCGGGGCCGACGACTACCTCCCGAAGCCGTGTTCACCCCGCGAGCTGCTGGCGCGCCTGCGCGCGGTGCTCCGGCGCGCGCAGCCCGAGGCGCTGGCCGATCGGCTCGTCGCAGGGCGCGTCGCCATCGACGTGCCGGGGCGCGAGGTGAAGGTCGACGACCGCCGGGTCGAGCTGACGGGGCTGGAGTTCGATCTCCTGGTCGCGCTCGCCCGGAAGGCGGGGAGGGTAGTGTCGCGGGAGTCGCTGCTCGCGGGCGCCGGCCGCGACGACGTGAACATCGGCGAGCGTGCGGTCGACGTCCATGTGTCGCACCTGCGACAGAAGCTCGGGGACGATCCGCGGTCGCCCACGATGATCCGCACCATCCGGGGTGTGGGATATGCGCTGCTCCGAGAAGGCGACGCCTGAGGCCGTGCGCGACCGCGGACGCCAGCCCGGCGGGCGCGACGCCTGCGGACCGCCCCCGAAGCGGCGCAGCGCGGTCTGGTGGTACCTCACGTCGCGGCTCCAGCGGCGGCTCTTCTTCGCCTTCGGCGCGGTGATCCTGGTGACCGGCCTCGTGGCCTCGGTCGTCACCGGCGTGCTGAGCGAGCGCGGCGGCTGGCGGGCCCAGCGCGTGCGCCTGGAGCGCTTCGCGGGCGCCCGCTTCTCGGAGGTGTGGCGCGACCCGGAGGGCCGTGCGCGCCTCGCCGCCGCGGTGGCCGACGAGCTGCGGATGCGGGTCGAGCTGCGCGACTCCTCGGGTGAGACGCTGCTGCTGCGGGCTCCGGCCGGGGTCGCGGCGACGCGCTGTCCGCGCCCCACCCTGCGGGCGCGCGTGGCTGCGCCGGGCGGCGCCGTGTTGGGGGAGGCGCGCTTCTGCAACGTCGACCCCTCGTGGGGGGGTGGGCGCACGGCGCTGCTCGTCCTCGCGGTGCTCGCGGTGATCTGGCGCATGGCGGGGGGCATCGCGCGGCGGATGGCGCGGCCGCTCGACGACCTCGTCGAGGTGGTGCGCGACATCGGCGAGGGTCGACTCGACCGCCGGGCGCGGCTCCCGACGCACGGTCGCAGCGAGCTCGGTCTCCTTGCGCGGGTGGTCAACGACATGGCCGCGCGCATCGAGGCGCAGGTGGCCGCGCAGCGAGAGCTCCTCGCGGCGGTCTCGCACGAGCTCCGGTCGCCGCTGGCTCGAGTGCGCTTCCTGCTGGAGACGGCCCGCGACGATGGAGCCGACGTTGGGGCGCGGTCGGCCGCCATCTCCGAGGTGGAGGACGAGCTGGTCGGCATCGACGCGCTGGTGGGGGACCTGCTGGCGAGCTCGCGCATGGACTTCCAGGCGATGCAGCGGGTGCGCCTCGACGCGACGGAGGTCGCGAGCCGCGCGCTCTCCAAGGCAGGCGTCGACCTCGCAGCCCTCGACGCGCCCGACGAGGCGCTGCCGATCGTGGGCGACGCCACGCTGCTCACGACGGCGCTGGTGAACCTCATCGGCAACGCCCAGCGCCACGGGGGAGGGGTCCGCGCGCTGCGGGTGCGTCAGGTTGGAGAGCTCGTGCGCTTCGAGGTCGAAGACCCGGGCGGGGGAATCCCAGACGACGAGCTCCCTCGCATCTTCGAGCCCTTCTACCGCGGCGCGGGGGCGGGCCGGCGCGGCGGGGCGGGCCTCGGGCTCGCGCTGGTGCGGCGCATCGCGGGCGCGCACGGCGGCGACGTCTGGGCGGCCAACCTCCCGGGCGGCGCGTGCGTCGGGTTCTCCGTCGCGTGCGAGGCGCAGTCCGCGGGTGTAGCTTCCGCGCAACGATGAATGAAGCCACCGTCGACGCCGCGGTCGTCCTGCCTCCCCCTGAGCCCGCCGAGGTGAGGGCCATGCGAGAGGCGCTCGATCGGGGCGATCACCAGCGGGCGCGCGCCCTGGCCGCGACGCTCCTCGCGAGCGAAGACCCGGTGCTCAAGACCGCGGGCGCGGAGATGGCCGCGCGCTTCCGGCGCGACCCCTGGGTCGACGCGGTGTTCGTCGTCACGGGGCTGCTGATGGCCTTCCTGGCGGCCTTCTACCTGGGGCACCGGTGAGCGGCGCCCTGCGCGCGCTCGGCCTCATCGCCCTCGCGGTCGTCGGGTGCGCTACGGCGCCACCGGCTGCGCCGCCGCGGGGTCCGGCGCGGGCGGTGGACTTCTTCCCGATGCGCGCCGGGATGGCCTGGAGCTATGACACCGAGACCGGCATCGGCGGAGATACCGTGC
>CAIOSS010000796.1 GCA_903860995.1 uncultured delta proteobacterium
GCCTTCGACCGCGACCGGGCGCTCGCGCGGCGCTTCCAGAAGATCGACGTGGGGGAGCCCTCCATCCTCGACTCGATCAAGATCCTGGAGGGCTTGAAGCCCGCCTACGAGAAGCACCACGACGTGGTGTACTCGGGCGAGTCGCTGAAGGCCGCGGTCGAGCTGTCGGCGAAGTACGTCAACGACCGGCTGCTGCCCGACAAGGCCATCGACGTCATCGACGAGGCCGGCGCGCAGGACCGCATGCGCCCGGAGGCCGAGCGCACCCGGGTGGTGTCGCTGAAGGACGTCGAGACCATCGTCGCGAAGATGGCGCGCATCCCCGAGAAGACCGTGTCGGGCTCGGAGAAGCAGCGCCTGGGCAAGCTCGACGAGGAGCTCAAGGCGGTGATCTTCGGGCAGGACCCGGCCATCGACGCGCTCTCGTCGTCGATCAAGCTGTCGCGCTCGGGGCTGCGCTCGGGCGACAAGCCCATCGGCAACTTCCTCTTCGCGGGCCCGACGGGCGTGGGCAAGACCGAGCTCGCCAAGCAGCTCGCGAAGATCCTCGGGGTGGAGTTCTTCCGCTTCGACATGAGCGAGTACAGCGAGCGGCACACGGTCTCGCGGCTCATCGGCGCGCCGCCCGGCTACGTGGGCTTCGACCAGGGCGGCCTGCTCACCGACGCGGTCAACAAGCACCCCTACGCGGTGGTGCTGATGGACGAGATCGAGAAGGCCCACCCCGAGCTCTTCAACATCCTGCTCCAGGTGATGGACCACGCCACGCTGACGGACAACAACGGCCGCAAGGCCGACTTCCGCAACGTCGTGCTCATCATGACCACCAACGCGGGCGCCCGCGAGATGACCGAGAAGACCGTGGGCTTCGGCGCCGGCGCCAAGGGCATCGACCCCTCCAAGGCCAAGGCCGCGCTCGAGCGGATGTTCACGCCGGAGTTCCGCAACCGGCTCGACGCCGTGGTGCAGTTCGCGTCGCTCTCCGCGGAGGTGATCCTCCAGGTGGTCGACAAGGAGATCACCGCGCTGCGCAAGGCCCTCGAGGACAAGAAGGTCACGCTCGAGATCACCGCCGCGGCCCGCGGCTGGCTCGGCGAGCACGGGTATGACCCGGCCTTCGGCGCGCGGCCCATGGCCCGGCTCGTCGAGAGCACGGTGAAGAAGCCCCTCGCCGAGGCGCTGCTCTTCGGCGCCCTCGCCGAGCGCGGCGGCGTCGCCCACGTCGAGGTGAGGGACGACCAGATCGCCCTTCGCTACGAGCCCGCCGCCTGACCTGATCGCCGCTCCCGCCGCCGACCGCCGCTCCGTCTGGGATCGTCGGCGGGATGCGCCTCGGCGACGCCGAGACGCGGGCCGAGCGGCACGCCCTGGAGGTGCTCGCGAGCATCGCCGCGGGGCGCGAGGGCATCGCGCTGGAGGAGACCCTCGGCGAGGGGGGCCGTGGGCATCGTGCGCCTGGGGTGGCAGCGCGCGCTCCGGCGCCGGGTGGCGGTGAAGACCCTGCGCGACGAGGCACGGGAC
>CAIOSS010000797.1 GCA_903860995.1 uncultured delta proteobacterium
GATCAATCCGAACACCATCGAGGAGCGCCTCAACTGGCTGCTCAGCAAGACAGACATGACCCAGCGGGAGCTCGCGCGGCGCAGCGGCCTCGCGGAGACGCAGATCAGCATCATCCTGAAGCGACTGAAGGAGCGCCCGCACTCCATCGAGGTCGAGACCGTCTACAAGATCGCCGCAGGCGCAGGTGTTCGCGCGGAATGGCTGCTCACCGGCCACGGTACCCCGACCGCGGAGCAGGGCACCGACCGCACCCGCCTCTGCGAGATGCCCGTCTGGGCGACGCTCCTGCGGTTCGCGAAACAGCTTCCCCCGCAGTATCCGCCGTGGGTCTGGGACTGGGTCGGAGACGTCCACCTGCCGGCCTCGACGGCCGCGAACCTGTCGCCCGGGGCGCTCCATCACCTGGCCGCGCTGGGGTACGCGATGCTCGCGCTCGGGCAACCCGTCCAGCCGACCCCACCGAGCGCACGGAGCCCCCGCGCCCGAAAAAAGTGAGCCTCGTGGTTTGAATTACGAAAGAGTCGGTGACACCTTGACCTAGATGTCTCCGGGCGCGGCTGCCTGGGACGAGTAGGCAGGTCCATGGGCAGACTACGAACCGGTGCGGTCATCTGGCGGGTCGTTCGGCGCGGCGGCGCGAACGAGAAACTCCCCTTCGCGCGCATCACCCTCCACCGCCACGGGTCGCCCGATGGGGCGGTCCGCAAGACCGAGCGCGAGATCGTCCGCCCCGACGGCAAGACCGTGACGGTGGCGTTCGCGCGGGAGATCGCGCGGGCGTGGCAGAGCCGCTACGACGACGGACTGTGGTCGCCCGACGATCGAACCGCGCCCACGGTCGCGGTGCCTCCGACGACGACGACCCCCACCACCGTGGGCACTTGGGTCACCGACTGGCTCGATCGACAGGTCGCGCGCGAGGCCTACTCCGAGGTGCTCAGGGACCGCGAACGCTTCCGCCTCTGGATCGCCCCGACGGAGTTCGCCGCGCTCCCGCTGGCGAAGGTCACGCCCCGCGACGCTGCCCGCCTCATCGAGAAGTTGCGCGCGGCGAAGTCACCGAAGACCGGCGAGCGCCTGGCGCCCCGCACGGTGCGCAACGTGATCGATCCGGTGTCACGGGCGCTGCGGTCGGCGGTGTTCGAAGGGGAGCTGGTGGCGGACCCCTTCGCGTCGCTGCCGACGGAGTTTCGACCGAAGGCCGTCGACGCCCACCCCGAGCGGCGGCGCGACTACCGCCTCTCGCGCACCGCCGTCGAGACACTCCTCGGTGACGTCGGCGTCGAAGACCGATGGCTCGTGCTCTGGCACATGCTCTTCCTAACAGGCGCCCGTGTCTCCGAGGCGATTGCGCTCCGCTGGTGCGACCGCGACGCGCGAACCCCGCTGCGGGCGATCACCATCGCCGAGCAGGTCCATCATCGGACGCGTGAGCGCGGGCCGATCAAGTCCCGCGACGTGCGCGTGTTGCCGGAGCATCCGCTGCTCGGCGCGGTGCTGGAGTGGTGGCGCGTGAACGGGTGGGTCCAGGAGTACGGGCGGGCTCCGGCGGCGGATGATCTCATCGTGCCGTCGAGGGGAAGGCCCGGCCGACCGTGGAAGGCGTGTGATGGCCCCGGTGGTCCGCTGTGGCAGCAGGCCGTGTGGGACGCGATGCAGCGCGACCTCGAGGGCGCCGGTCTGCCGAGGCATCGGGTGCACGACGCGAGGCACACGCTGATCTCGCTCTGCAGCGACGCCGGCGTGGCGGCGAACGTCGGCGAGCGCTGGACGCACACCGCGGGGGGTCGCTCGGCGCGCCACCTCTACGACGCGCCAAGCTGGGATCGGCAGTGCGCGGAGATGTCGAAGATCGCGCTGTGCCCGAGCACCGCGGCGCGCTGGACGACGGAGAGCGCGGAGCCGCGATGAAGAAGCAGAAGAAGAAGTGGGGCTTCGGTCTCGCGGTCGGGATCCTCGGAGGGAAGATGTCGGTGGTCTCTCTGCGGCTGCCGACGGTGCGGCCGCCGACGGCGTGCGTCGTGCCGCGGCGCGCGCGCGTCCCCGATCGACCGGCGAC
>CAIOSS010000798.1 GCA_903860995.1 uncultured delta proteobacterium
ACGGCTGCGTTTCACGACGAATTGTCAGGTGATCGCAGCCCCTCTCCATTCATGGAGAGGGGCGCGCGGCAGCGGGGGTGAGGTCTGCGCCCGCTTCGACGCGGGTCTGCCTGAAGGTCTCTCCTGAAGGCGGCAATCCTGACGTCCAACGAGTGTCACAGCCGTCGCCCTGGGCGCACGCCTCGCTTCGATGCGATGATCCCGCGCAGCCCACGATGAAGCCCACGGACCTGCATTTCGCCGATGACGCCTTCGAGGTCCCGACCGGTCGCGGGCCCGTCAAGGTCACATGGCTCGGCACCGCGGGCTTCGCCATCGAGCACGAGGGCACCGTCGTGCTCATCGACCCGTACCTCACCCGCGCGTCGCTCCCGCGGCTCATCGCCGCGCCGCTCACCAGCGACCGCGTGGCCGTGGCGCGCTACGCCCCGAAGGCCGACGCCATCGTCGCGGGGCACACCCACTTCGACCACGTGCTCGACGTCCCGAGCATCGCGCGCGCCACCGGGGCGAGGGTCTTCGGCTCGCGCTCCTGCGTCGCCCTCTGCCGCGCCGAAGGGGTGCCCGAGGCGAAGGTCGTCGACGTGGAGGGCGCCATGCGCGGAGAGCCCGTCCAGGCCGAGGTGGGGCCCTTCACGCTGCGCTTCATCCCCAGCGCGCACGCGGCCTTCATGCTCGGCCGCGTGCCCTTCCCGGGGGACATCAGCGACTGCGACCAGGTGCCGCTGCGGGCGCACCGCTACCGCTGCGGGGCGGTGTTCGGCGTCGAGCTCCGCGTGGCGGGAAAGACCCTCTACCACCTCGGCAGCGCCGACCTCCTCGACGTGCGCGCCCCCCGCGACGTCGACCTCCTGCTCATGTGCGTCGCCGGCTGGACCACCACCGCCCGCTTCACCGACCGGGTGATGCGGGCCTTCACGCCGCGATCGATCCTGCTCTCGCACTGGGACGACTTCCTGTCGCCGATGAGCGCCGGTGCTCGCATGCTGCCGGCGATGCAGCTCCCGCGGCTGGTCGAGGGGCTCACCCGCGTCGACCCGAGCGTGCGCCTCGGCGCGCTGCCGCTGCTGGGCTCCATCGCGCTGTAGCCCCTCGCGGCGACCCCACGGCCGCTCCCATGCTGTTCGAGAATCGCTCGGACACTCCCGGTCTGACACCCGGTCAGACCGTCGATGACACCGCCCATCGCTGCCAGACCCCGTATCCTCGGGGCCCACCTCGTCGTGTGGGGGCACGTGCCCGACGCGCGGTAGGGCCGACCTTACCCCCGCGAAGCCCTGCTACCCTCCCCAAGTACATGAACTCCCTCGTCGACGTCATGGGCCCGCTACGCATGGTGGATCACGGCGGCGACGGCCCGCCCATGCTCCTCGTCCACGGCCTCGGCGGCTCCGCGGACAACTGGCTCCGCGTCGGCGGCGACCTCGCCCGCGACCACCGCGTGCTGGCGGTCGACCTCCCGGGCTTCGGCCGCTCGCCGCCCGCCGGTCGCCCCCCCACGCTGGAGGGCTACGTCGAGCTCATCGCCGCGCTCCTGCGGCAGCGGGTGCGCGAGCCCGCGGTGCTGGTGGGCAACTCCATGGGCGGGCTTCTTTCGCTGCTCACGGCCTCGCAGCACCCCGAGCTCGTGCGCGGCCTCGTGCTCGTGAACCCCGCGCTCCCGAGCTACGACCGCGCGCCCATCGACCCGGTGGTGCGCGCGGTGTTCTCCATCTACGCCATCCCCGGGGTGGGGGAGCTGTACTTCCGCAAGGTGGCCCGCCGCGCCTCGGCGGAGGCCTCCGTGCGGTACTTCTTCGAGCTCTGCGGGCTCGACGTGAAGGCCCTCCCCGCCGAGGTGATGGACACCCACCGCGCGCTCCACCGCTACCGCCGCGACCTGCCGTGGACCGACGCGACCTTCCTCGGCGCCGCGCGCTCCATCCTCAAGATGCTGCTGCGCCGCCCGCGCTTCGAGGAGCACCTGCGCCGGGTGCGCGCCCCCACGCTGCTCATGCACGGCACCCGCGACCGGCTGGTGTCGATCGTCAACGCCCGCGCCGTGGCGCGCCGCCGGGAGGATTTCACCTTCGCGGAGCTCCCCGCGCAGGGCCACACGCCCATGCTCGAAGAGCCCGCAGAGTTCGTCGAGCGGGTGCTCGGGTGGACGGCGAGCATCGCCCCGGCCGAGAGGCCCGCCGCGGCGCCGTGATAGCGTCGCCGGGCCGACGAAAGCCCCCAATGCTCGACCCATCCCTGATCCCACTGGTGCAGCGCCTCGACCGCGACCCTGAAGACCGCGAGGCCCTCGAGACCCTCTGCCGCGAGCTCGACGGGCGCGGCGAGCACGAGGTGCTCGCGATGCTCCTCGAGAAGGTCGCCGGGCGGCGGCGCACGCCCGAAGGCTCCGTCGAGCTGCTGCACCGCGCAGCCGCGATGTGGGCCACGAAGGTCGGCAACGACCCGCGCGCGCTCCCGCTCTGGAACCAGGTGCTCGACGCGCAGCCCGAGCACGAGGGCGCGCTGCTGGGCCTCGCGGCGATCTTCCGCCGCACCAACCGCGCCGAGCAGGCCGAGGGGCTCTACCGACGGCTGCTGGAGAAGCCCGCCTCGCCGGCGAAGAAGGTCCCGGTGCTGGAGGCGCTCGCGGCCCTCTACGAAGAGCGCGAGCTGCCCGACCGCGAGGTCGAGGCGCGGCGCGCGCTCGCGGCGGCGCGGGGGCCGGGCGCGGCGGCGACGTCCAACCGACGCTCGCTGGCGAGGCTGCTGGTGGAGCGCTCGCGGCGGCGAGCGGCGGCGACGCCCC
>CAIOSS010000799.1 GCA_903860995.1 uncultured delta proteobacterium
AGCCGACGATCTTCGCCAGAACGTCGAGCCGGGGCTCCGGGACGGCCACGTCGCCGACGTTGGGCTCGATGGTGCAGAAGGGGTAGTTGGCGGCCTGCGCCGCGGCGGTCTGCGTGAGCGCGTTGAACAGGGTGGACTTGCCCACGTTGGGCAGGCCCACGATTGCGACTTTCAGCGCCATCGGAGGTCCTTCGGGTACGGGAAATTCTTGGGGGTGACGGGTCGAGGCGGCGCTTCACTACCCCAACGCGACGCGCCCGTCGAGCGAGGTCGCCCGCGGTGCGTAGGCTGTTACGCAGCGGTTTCGGTGAGACGTCGGGCCGCCGTGCATGGGAGTATCCGCCCGCGCTCCGGCACCGCGATCGGCCCGGCGTGACCCCCCCGGTCGATCGCCAGGAGGCATCGATCGATGGCGCAACCACTGCTCGCCCGCGCGCTTCAAGAGCCCGTCTACGGCTGGACGAAGGACGGCGTCCTCTCCAAGCCCACCAACGCGGAGATCATGCGCGCCTGGCGCACCCGCATGAACTTCTTCGCCGACCGCAAGACGTGGCTCGCGTTCACCGGGTGGTTCTGGACCCTCGCGCTCATCCCCTTCGGCGTCGTCTTCCTCACGAAGTACTTCAGCTGGACGCTGATGCTCGCGGGCTTCCTCTACGCGATGGTGTGGATCGGCACGCACGGCACCGTGTGGCTGCACCGCTACTCCACGCACCGCGCGTTCACCTTTCGCAACGGCTTCTACCGGGCCCTCTGCCGCGAGCTGTCGATCAAGATCGTGCCCGAGGAGACCTACGTGGTCTCGCACCAGGTGCACCACGCGTACTCCGACCAGCCGGGCGATCCGTACAACCCGACCGCGGGCTGGCTGTACTGCTTCCTCGCGGCCGAGCTGCACCAGCCCATCAACAAGACGCTCACCCCGAAGGAGTACGAGCAGGTCGTCGGGCTGGTGGCCCACACGGGCCTGAAGCCCAACTCCTACGCCCAGTACCAGCACTGGGGCAGCATCGCGCACCCGGCGCGCACCTGGGCCCACTTCGCGCTCAACTGGGCGGCCTGGTACGGCATCTTCTACCTGCTGGGCGGCCACGCGCTCGCGACGGCGCTCTTCGGCTGGGCGGCCGTGTGGGGCATCGGAATCCGGGCCCACAACTACGACCTGCACGCCGGCGGTAAGGACAAGCGCCGCGACGGCATCGAGTTCGACCGCCGCAACCAGTCGATCAACCAGTTCTGGCCGGGAATCGTCGCGGGCGAGTGGCACAACAACCACCACCTGTTTCCCAACAGCGTGCGCGCGGGCTTCCTCTGGTGGCAGCCCGACATCTCCTTCGCGTTCATCCGCTTCTACCGGCTCCTCGGCGGTGTCACGGCGTGGCGCGACTTCAAGGACAAGTTCTTCGAGCGGCACTACGAGCCCTACCTCGCGGCGAAGCTCGCGGCCGAGCAGGCGTCGCAAGCCGAGGCCCGCCCCGACGACGCCAGGGCGGCCTGATCGCCCGGGTCTGCGCGACCCTCGACGCAGGCCACCCAATCCCCCAGCTCAGATCTCGTACTCGGGCGCCATCGGGGCGCCGAGCTGCTCGCGGTAGATCGTCGACAGGCGCAGGTCGCGCTCCCAGCGCTTGCCCAGCGCGCGCATCACCCAATACGTGACCCCGTAAACGCCGCCGAGGCCGACGGTGCAGAGGGCGGCCCACACCCGGCGCTCGCCGCGGAACAGCATCGTGCCCGCGATGTAGAGCAGGAAGCCGACGAAGACGAAGCGCAGCGTGCGCTCGGAGATCCATCCCCGGGCGACGATGTGCGCGCCCACCGCGGCGCCGACGGCGAAGGCGGCGGCCATGATCATGGCGGCGGCCCAGTCGACCTGGCCCGCGCGGGCGTAGCGCAGCACGGCGAGCAGGCCGATGGGAGGGAGCAGCATCGCGAGGCTGGTTCCGACGGCGCGCTGCTGGGCGTAGCCGAAGATCAGCACCAGCG
>CAIOSS010000800.1 GCA_903860995.1 uncultured delta proteobacterium
GCCCGCTGGCAGCCCGCTCGCAGCCCGCGCCCGTCGCCCCGTCCGTCGGCGCCGACGCGCGCCAATTCGGCGGCGTCTCCGAGGCCCGCATCCTGGAGGCCATCCGCGGCGCCCGGGTGCTCGGCCGGCAGAACGTCGGCAGCACCAGCGTCAACCTCCACCTTCGACTGGAGGGTGGCATCGACGCGGCGTGGAAGCCCCGCACGAGCACCCACCGGGACAGCTACCGCGCCGAGATCGCGGCCTACCGGCTCAACCGCCTGCTGGGGCTCAGCCGCGTGCCGCCTGCCGTGTCGCGCGCCATCCCGCGGGCCACGCTCCGGCTCGCGCCGGACAGCCCGGTGCTCTTCGACCGCGACAACACCGCGCGCGGCGCGGCCATCTACTGGGTGCCCGTGCTCCGCCCTTCGCGCATCGACGGCGTCGAGGAGCAGGAGCGCTGGGGCCGGTGGCTCCGCCAGGGGCGCACGGTGCCGCCCGACCAGGCGCAGCGCGCCGAGGAGATCTCCACGCTCCTCGTGTTCGACTTCCTCACCGGCAACTGGGACCGATGGAGCGGCGCCAACGTCCCCATGGACCCCGAAGGACACCTCATCTACCGCGACAACAACGGCGGCTTCGAGGAGCCCTTCGTGGACGGCCTGCTCCAGCGCTCGCGCTCGCTGCTCAACCGCACGCAGCGCTTCCGCCGCGCCGTCATCGGCCGGGCGCGCGCGATGACCGAGGCCTCGGTGCGGGCGGAGATGGCCCTCGACCCCGACCGCTCGACCCCGCTGCTCAGCGCGGGACAGCTCCGGTCGCTCCTGCGCCGTCGCGACCTGCTGCTGGGGTACGTCGACGCGCTCGTGCGCCGCCACGGCGAGGCCGCGGTGCTCCCGTGGTGAATACCTGACACGGTAAACGGAGCTTCAGTCGGCGAGCAGCGTCGGCAGCAGCGCCACGCCGCCCGCGATGAACAGCAGGTCGAAGATGATCAGCAGGCGGAACCAGTCGCCGAGCTGCGCGACCGAGGCGCCGCCGAAGAGGTCGCGGGTCGCGACGACGCCGCAGAGCAGGGCCGGCGACACCAGGGGGTAGAGCACCACGGCGAGCAGGAGGTCCCGGGCGCGGGTGCGGGCGACCAGCGCGCCGAACAGGGTGCCCGCGGCGACGAAGCCGATGGTGCCCAGCAGCAGGAGCGCCGCGAAGGGCGCGAGGTGCTCGAAGACCGGCGCGTGCAGCAGCAGCGCGACCAGCGGGGCCACGACGCACTCCGTGATGAGGACGAAGACCAGCGCCCCGAGGGCCTTGCCGAGGAAGAGGGCGGCGGGCGACACAGGGGAGAGCAGCACGGCGCGCAGGGCACCCTCCTCGCGCTCGCGGTCCCAGGTGCGCGAGAGGCCGAGGGTGCCGGCGAAGGCGACGGCGATCCACAGGACGCCCGGCGCCACCTGCCGCCCGGTGGCCTCGTCGACGAAGAGGGACATCGACGAGAGCACCGCGACCAGGGCCGCGAAGAGGGTCATCGTTGGGACGACCTCGCGCACCCGAAGCTCGATGAGGAGGTCTTTGCGCGCAATGGCGAGAGCGTGGCGCAGCATCGCTTACCGTCGGCGGATTCGCGCGGGCTGATCGAGCTCGCGCAGGCGCTGTTCGACCGCGGCCCGGTCAATGGCTCCGTCGCCGGCAAGCGCAGACGTCAGCGCGGCCAGCGCCGCGGGGCGGTCGCCCTCCTCCGCCGCGATGATGCCGCGGAGCAGGAGCGCCGGTGCGCTGCGGGGCGCGTCGGTCA
>CAIOSS010000801.1 GCA_903860995.1 uncultured delta proteobacterium
CCCCGCCGGCGAGATGTGCGTCGACGGCGCCGCGGGCCCGCGCTGCATCACCCGCTGCGCCGCGGTCCGCTGCGCGTCGGGCACCACCTGCGTCGCCGACGCGGCGGGCGTGCGCTGCGAGCCCACGGGCGTGCGCTGCGGCACCACCACCTGCGGCGCCGGCCTCGTGTGCTGCAACCCCCTGCGTAACATCTGCACGCGCCCGGGGATGCTCTGCATCCAGTGAGCGACGGCCCCGACGGGCCGCGCGGTCTCCGGGTCTGATCCCTCCCACCGATCGCCGCACAGCCCGCGCGGCGGTCGGCGCAGCTCCCCAATCGAATCTCTGACCGATGTGACACTCCGGCGCTGACGGGCGTGCCGCGCTCGTTGGGGGATGACCGCTGGGCGTGCGTCGGGGGAGAAGAACCGCAAGGGTCGCAAGGGTCGCAAGGGTCGCAAGGAGGAGTTCTGCCGGCGCTGTCTCGCGAGAGGGGTGGAGCGATGCCGGTCGCCGACACGAGGTGAGTGCGCGGAGCGCCTGCCCGCCCAGCCCGTTGCTTCCTTGCGCCCCTTGCGCCCCTTTGCGGTTCTCTCCCCCGACGCTCGCGCATCAGGGCCCCCCAATGAGCGCGGAGGCACCTCGCGTGGGCCGTGGGCGGGCGCTCCCCTCGGAGGGCGAGGCCGGTGGTCGCAGGCGTGAGTGGACGCTCGGCTCAACCCTTCAAGTCCCCTGTGAAAGGTACAAGACCGTTAAGGGTGAGCTCCGTGTTCTGCATCCAGTGATGGCGCGCCTTTGATCCCGCCCCGCCGGTGCTGATATCCCTCCGCTCGCGCCACACGCGCGGAGGAGCACCGATGTACCGCAACGCCCAGCAACGCTTCGCCACCACCCTCGACGAGATCCGCGAGGCGGGGCTCTTCAAGACCGAGCGCGTGATCGTCAGCCCGCAGGGCGCCCACATCGGGGTGATCCCGCCGGGCGAGGCCGCGCCGCGCGAGGTGCTGAACTTCTGCGCCAACAACTACCTCGGGCTGAGCGCCCACCCCGAGGTCATCGCCGCGGCCCACGCGGCCATCGACTCGCACGGCTTCGGGCTCTCCTCGGTGCGCTTCATCTGCGGCACGCAGGACCTCCACAAGACCCTCGAGCGCCGCCTCGCGGACTTCCTCGGCACCGAAGACGCGATCCTGTACGGCTCGGCCTTCGACGCCAACGGCGGCCTGTTCGAGACCCTCCTCGGCGAGGAGGACGCGGTCATCTCCGACGCGCTCAACCACGCCTCCATCATCGACGGCATCCGGCTGAGCAAGGCCGAGCGCCACCGCTACCCCAACGGCGACATGGCCGCGCTCGAGCTCAGCCTCAAGGCCACCCAGGGCAAGCGCACGCGGCTCATCGCCACCGACGGCGCCTTCTCGATGGACGGCTACCTCGCGAAGCTCGACGCCATCTGCGACCTCGCCGACCAGTACGACGCGCTGGTGATGATCGACGAGTGCCACGCCACGGGCTTCATCGGCGCGACCGGCCGCGGCACCCCGGAGCACTTCAACGTCATGGGCCGGGTGGACATCATCACCGGCACCCTCGGCAAGGCCCTCGGCGGCGCCTCCGGGGGCTTTACCGCGTCCCGTAAGGAGGTGGTCGAGCTGCTGCGCCAGCGCTCGCGGCCGTACCTCTTCTCCAACACCGTGGCGCCCTCCATCGTGGGGGCCTCCATCGCGGTGCTCGACCTGCTCACCCGGAGCACCGCGCTGCGCGACAAGGTGATGGGCAACGCCCTGTATTTCCGCGAGGGGATGACCCGCGCGGGCTTCACGCTGAAGCCCGGCTTCCACCCCATCGTGCCGGTGATGCTGGGCGACGCGCGGCTCGCGCAGGACTTCGCCGCGGCCCTCCTGGCGGAAGGCATCTACGTGATCGGGTTCTTCTTCCCGGTGGTGCCGAAGGGCGAGGCGCGCATCCGGGTGCAGCTCTCGGCCGTGCACGAGCGCGCCGACCTCGACCACGCCATCGCGGCCTTCACCACCATCGGCAAGCGCCTCGGGGTCATCGCGGGCTGATCGTCCGGTGTGCTCCGCCGCGAGCGCCCACGTCGAGTGCCGTCAGTGCGGCGCGGCGATGCAGCTGCCGGTGACCGCCCGCACGGCGGTGTGCCCCTACTGCGCCGCGCCCTCGGTGGTCGAGCGCCCGCGGGCCCCGGGCTTCGTCGAACCGACCTTCGCGATGGGCTTCGTGTTCGAGGGGCGGCGGGCGCGCGAGCTGGTGCGCGACTGGGCCCACTCGCAGGGCTTCTTCCGCGAGCCCGGGGTGCGCCGCGCGCGGCTCGACGACCTCCGCGGGGTGTACCTCCCGGCCTACCTGTACAGCGCCGTGGCGCGCTCGCACTTCAGCGCCCTCATCGGCGAGGACTACACCGAGACCGAGACGTACACGGCCGCCAACGCGCAGGGGAAGACCGAGACCCGCACGCGCACCGTCACCCGCACCGAGCACCGGCCGCTGCGGGGCGAGCACGCGGCGTACGTGGCCGACGTGCTGGTGACCGCGTCGCGCGCGCTGGGCAACGCCGAGCTCGGCGCGGTGGAGCCCTTCGACCTGCGCGCCATCCGCCGCTACGACCCCTCGCTGGTCGCCGGGTGGATCGCCGAGGACCCGTCGATGACCTCCGCGGAGTGCACCGAGCTGGCGCGCCGCGAGGCGGTGGAGAAGGTGGGCGCGTCGCTGCATGACTTCATGCCGGGCGACAGCCACCGCGAGCTCGTGCACCAGACCTGGCTGGAGCAGGAGTCGCTCGACCTGGTGATGATCCCGGTGTGGGTGCTGGCGCTGCGGTACCGGGACGACCGCGGGCCCCTGCGGGTGCGCCACCGTCGACCAGCTGCGCCCCCTGTGGTGGCCCGCGTGGATCTTCTCCGCCCTCGCGGACATCTGGTGGACCGCCGACTCCGACCACGACGCGCGGCGCTCGGCCTGGGCGCCGCACGCCGGGCGGGCGTCGCTGCGCTGCGACCACCTGCTGGTGTCGGCCTCCCGCGGCCTCTCCGTCGAGGAGTGCGCGCGGCTCGCGCCGGGCTACGACCTCCAGCGCGCCGCCCCCGCGGACGCCGTGCTCTCCGCGGCCCCGGCGCACAGCACCGTGGAGCGCTTCGACGTGCAGCGCTCGGCGGCGCGTCGGCGCATCCTCGACGCCCTCACCTCGCTGGCGGGCGCCGAGGTGTCGTCGCGCGTCGTGCCCGGCCGCCGCGCGCGCAACGTGCGCGTCTCGCTGCTGCTCCAGTCGTTGACCACGCACCGCTACGCGCTGCCCGCGTACGTGCTGGCCTACCGTTACGGCGGTCGGTTATATCGGGCGGTGGTGCACGGGCAGGACGAGCGCGTGGTGCTCGGCGAGTCGCCGACGTCGGCGTGGCGGGTGCTGGGCGTCGTCGCCGCGGTGCTCGGCGCGGTGGCCCTCGTGGCGCTCATCGCCTCGGTGCTGGGGGAGGTAGGGGATGATCATCACGGCGGGCGAGTGTCGGTTGTATACGCGCCGCGAGGGGGCCCTCGCGGCGGTGGGGCACGACCTCGCCCTGCGCGCGACGCGCTGGAGCGTCGACGTGCAGCGCGAGGCGCGCACGGTCACCGCGAGGGTGCAGTCGGCCTCCGTCGAGGTGCTCTGCGCGCGGCGCGACGGGGCCGACGACCCGGGCGCGCTGTCGCCCGGCGACCGCGCGAAGATCGATCGCTCCGCGAGGGGCGACGTGCTGCAGGTCGGGCGCTTCCCGGAGGTGGTGTTCGAGGGGCGATGGGAGGGCGACGATCCCTCGACGGTGGAGGGCTCGCTGACCCTGTGCGGCGTCACGCGGCCGCTGACCGTACGGGTGGCGCGGGTCGCGGGCCGGGTCGTGTGCACGGCGACGGTGCACCAGCCGACCTGGGGCATCAGAGCCTATCGCGCGATGCTGGGCGCCCTGCGGGTGCAGGCCGACGTGACGGTGGAGTGGTCGCTGGAGGGGCCGTAGCGGGCGCCGCGCGTCGGGCGCCCGGCGGGTCTTAGTACCCGAGGCCGCCGGGATCGAC
>CAIOSS010000802.1 GCA_903860995.1 uncultured delta proteobacterium
GCCCACGAGCAGGCGCGCGATGGGGGCCGCGAGGGCGTAGGCCAGCGTCGGGGCGAGCGCGGCGAAGAGGGCGAGCGCGAGGTGGGCGACGACCAGCAGGCGGCGCGGGGTGACGGCGCCGCGGGTGAGCGCGCGGCCGGCGAGGTGGGCGCCCGCGCCGAGGCCCAGGAGCACGCCCGACACAGCGGCGGTCTGCGCGATGGAGGTGCTGCCGAGCATGGAGCGCAGCAGGCGGGCGCCCATCACCTCGGCCGCGAGGGTGGCCCCGCCGGAGAGCAGGGCGCACAGGATCCATCGCCACGGACGCAGCCATCGACGCATCGGCGCAGGAGGAACGACAGCGGGAGGGGAATGTTCCCGGGGCGGCGGCGGGCGCTTGGGCATCGGCGGAGGCGGCGGAGGGGGATTACCGGTCGGGGTTCGAGGGGGCTTCCGCGAGGGCCCGGGTGAGCGCCGGCGCGAGCCCGTCGGGCGTGCGAGCCGGGGGCCACACCGGCGCGTTGGTGCGCAGGGAGGTGAGCACGGCCTCCAGGTGGGGCGCGAGGAAGGGCGCCTGCGCGGGGTGCTCGCGCGCGATGGTGGAGAGCTGCGTGAGGGCGGCGAGGAGGTTCTCCTGCCGGCGGGTCTCGTTGAGGTGGTGCAGCAGCAGGACCGTCACGGCGAGGCCCAGGGCGCCGCCGAGGGCCGCCAGGAGCAGCCGGGGGAGGCCCTCGTCGAAGGCCAGGCGGAAGGCCAGGAGCACCGCGAGGAGCGCCCCCAGGGCGCGCAGCACGAAGCGCCACGATCCCTCCTGGCGAAGGTGGCGCAGGGCCTCCGCGCGGAGCGTGTCGAGCGGCGCGGGGGCGGGCGGGCGCAGCGGCGCGTCGAGGCCGTCGAGGCCGTCGGGCTCGACCCCGGGCACGACCGCGGGATCGCGCGCGATGAGCGAGGGGCGCATCTCGCCGGGCGTGGCGGGCAGCTCGAGGAGCACCTCGGTGGGCGCGACCGTGACCGTCGCCGAGGGGACCGGGGCCTCGGGCCGCACGTCGTCGGGCCGCGCGTCGGGCGGGGCGTCGGGCGTGGAGGGGTGGGCGGTCGAGGCGTCGTCCACGGGGCGGCGACGCTATCACGGCGGGGTCGACGGTGTATCGTCCCGCGGCAATGGCGCGAGCGACGGTGCTGGTGGTCGACGATGAGCCCAACATCCTGCGCACCGTGCGGACGGCGCTGCGGACGGAGGGCTACGAGGTGGAGACCGCGGAGGACGGCGCCGCGGCGCTGGAGCGGCTCCGCACGCGCAGCTACGACGTGGTGCTGCTCGACGTGCAGCTGCCCAAGGTGGGCGGGCTGGAGGTGCTGCAGCGGGCGCGGGCGCAGGGGCTGGAGACCCCGGTGGTGATGATGAGCGGCCACGGCACCATCGAGACGGCGGTGCAGGCCACGCGGCTCGGGGCGCGGGACTTCCTGGAGAAGCCCCTGTCGACCGAGAAGCTGCTGCTGACGCTGGAGCACGCCCTGGAGGTGACGGCGCTCCGGGGCCGGGTGCTGGCGCTCGAGCGGGCCCTCGGGTCGACGAGCGCGCTGCTGGGCGACGGGGCGGCGATGCGCGAGCTGCGGCGGGTGGTGGCGCGGGCGGCGTCGGCGGTGGCGCCGGTGCTCATCACGGGCGAGCGGGGCACGGGGAAGGAGCTGGTGGCGCGGGCGATCCACGAGGGGTCCAAGCGCGCGAAGCACGAGATGGAGAAGCTCAACTGCGCGGCGGTGCCGCAGGAGCTCATCGAGAGCGAGCTCTTCGGCCACGAGGCGGGGGCCTTCACGGGCGCGGCGAAGATGCGCAAGGGGCGCTTCGAGCGGGCGAGCGGGTCGACGCTCTTCCTCGACGAGGTGGGCGACATGCCCGCGGCGATGCAGGCCAAGCTGCTGCGGGTGCTCCAGGAGGGCGAGGTCGAGCGCGTGGGCGGATCGCAGACGCTCAAGGTCGACGTGCGGGTGGTGGCGGCGACCAACCGCGACCTCGTCGCCGACGCGGCCGCGGGGAGGTTCCGGGCCGACCTCTACGACCGGCTCAACGTGGTGCCCATCCGGGTGCCGGCGCTGCGCGAGCGCAAGGAGGACATCCCCGCGCTGGTGGAGCACTTCCTCCCGGCGTCGTGCGAGGCCAACGACCGGGCGCTCAAGCGGCTCACCCAGGGGGCGATGAACCTCCTGCTGCGCTACCGCTTCCCGGGCAACGTGCGCG
The DNA here is from genome assembly GCA_903860995.1 of uncultured delta proteobacterium. Classification (GTDB taxonomy): domain Bacteria; phylum Myxococcota_A; class Polyangia; order Polyangiales; genus SCUS01. The sequence goes on from CAIOSS010000802.1 coordinate 2,219, forward strand.
AGCTGAAGAACCTCGTCGACCGGCTGGTGATCGTGACCGAGCGCGAGGTCATCGATGAAGACGACCTGCGCGAGGCGCTGCCGCCGGGGAGCATCGAGGGCGCGACGGGCGGGGCCGGCGGCCGCGACGGTGTGTACACCCCGGGCACGGCGCTCAAGGACATGCTCGACGCCTCCGAGCGCGACCTCATCATGCGGTCGCTGGAGCACCACAAGGGCAACGCCACGCACGCGGCGCGCCACCTCGGCCTGGAGCGCAGCCATTTCTACAAGAAGATGCGCTCGCTGGGCATCAAGCGCCCGGGCGCGGCAGACGACGAGGAGGAGCAGGCGTGATGCGAGGCGTGCGGGGTTGGCTGGTGGCGTCGGTCGCGGTGGCGGCGTGCGGGGGCGACGAGGCGGCGCCGCCGGGCAACGGGAGCGGGTACGCCCTGACGCAGCGGCCGCCGATCCCCGAGCGGGTGGCGGCGGGCGACGTGGTGCGCTCCATCGTGGTGTTCCGCGAGGACCGCACGGGGCCGACGCGCGACGTGACGCGCTGCGGGCTGGCGACGGTGCTCTTCGACGGTGTGGTGGCGTCGACGGTGGTGCCCGCGGGCCTCGACGCGGAGAGCGACTGCCGCTTCTACGCGGGCGCGCCGGAGGCGGAGTTCCAGCGCATGCGCTGGGTGTGCGCGGGGGCGGTGACCATCGAGGCGGGCCCGCTCACGCAGAGCATCGGCCTCTGCCCCGCGGCGGGCGCGACGGTGCGCTACGAGACCACGCTCAGCACCTGCGGCACGCTGAGCAGCGAGCGACGCGCGGGGCTTGCCAGCGTCGACGAGGGGGTGATGGGCGACGCCGTGACCGACCTCTCGGCGGAGGCGCGGCTGCCGACCGGGGTGACCATCACGGCCCCGTCGGCGCTGACGGTGGCGACCTGGCCCGCGTCGGGCGACCTCGACGTGCAGTGGACGAGCGCCGACGCCACGAGCGCCCTGGTGCGCATCGAGCCCGAGGGGGCGACCAACCCGGCGAGCACGCCGACGATCCTCTGCGTGGCGCGCACGGCGGGGCGGGTGCGGGTGCCACAGGCGCTCCTCGCGCAGGCCAACTTCCGAACGATGGACGCCCGGGTGCGGGTGTGGAGCTACCGCGACGGCACCACCATGGCCGAGGGAGGTAAGACCTACCGGGTGAGCGGGGCGACCTCGTCGAGCGTGCTGCTCCAGGCGCGGCGGTAGGGGCGCGTCGCAAGAGTTCTGACGGGTTGAGCCGAGCACCCGCCCACCGCGGGCCCAGCGACGCTCTACCCCCACGCGGGCTTGGTCGCGAGGTACACCACGAAGCGACGGTTGCCCTTCGCGGGGCGCTCGTAGGCCACGGTGAAGCCCGCGGCGCCGAGGCGCTTTGCGTAGCTCTCGTGGTAGGCCTCGGCCCAGATGGCGAACACCCCGCCGGGCCGCAGCGCCGTGAAGGCCTGCTCGCAGGCGCGGGTGCCGTAGAGCGGGTCCGCCGCGCGGGTGTCGTTGTCGGGGCCGACGTAGAGGTCGATGACGACGGCGTCGAGGCGCTGCGCGGAGCCCGCCGCGGCGCGCAGGGCGTCGGCGAAGTCGGTGATGGCGACGGTGACCCTCGGGTCGTCGGCGGCGCGCGCGGTGAGGTCGGCGATGGGCCCGCGGCACCACGCCACGATGACGGGGTTCAGCTCGGCGACGGTGACCACTGCGGAGGCCGGGAGCGCGTCGAGCACGGCGCGCAGCGTGAACGCCATGCCGAGGCCGCCGACGAGCACGCGCGGGCGCTCGAGGACGGCGAGGCCGCGGCAGGCGAGCGCCCCGAGCGCGGCCTCGGAGCGGTGGGTCATGCTGTTCATCAGCACGCGGCCGTCGATGGTGATGAGGTAGTCGCGCTCGCCGCGCCGTTGCAGCACGAGCTTGCCATCGGGGGTGACGGCGGTGTCGACGATGATCCACGGGAGGCTCATGGGGGTGACGCTCTCATAGCCCAACAAAGGGCGCTCGCGGCGCGCACGCTCACGGCGCCTGCGAGGTGAGCGCCACGGGCGGAACCGGGCCCAGCGCCCCGTCGCTGCCCCGCGGGTACAGCCACAGCGCCGGCGTCCACGGGACGCTCCCCCGGAAGGGGGCGACGGGGAGGCAGGCGAGCGCGAGCGCGCCGAGGTGGGGGCGTGACATGGGGCGGTGGTGCTCCCGAAGCGAGCGCGTGGCCGCAGTGCTCACCACGCGGCGCAACCCGTCGCGCGCTGCGACGGATGGACCTTGTTGCGACGCCCGTGCGGGGCGTTCAGGGCGCCCTCGACGCACGGTGTCATCGGGCCGTACTCTGCGCGCCCTACACGACCATGAGCGACCTCGAAAACCCCACAGGCACGGCCCCGCGTTCGGACGGCGGTCCAGGCAATTTCGTCGATGACCTCGTGCGCGATGACCTCGCGGCGGGCGTCAACGCCGGGCGCCTCACAACCCGCTTCCCCCCGGAGCCCAACGGCTACCTCCACCTCGGCCACGCCAAGTCGATCACCCTGAATTTCGGCCTCGCGCAGCGGCACGGCGGGGTGTGCAACCTCCGCTTCGACGACACCAACCCCGCCACCGAGGAGGTCGAGTACGTCGAGTCGATCAAGGCCGACGTGCACTGGCTCGGCTTCGAGTTTGGCGAGCGGCTGTACTTCGCCTCGGACTACTTCGAGCAGCTCTACGCCTGGGCCGAGAAGCTCATCACCGACGGCCGCGCCTACGTCGACTCGCAGGACCTCGAGGCCATCCGCGCGGGCCGCGGCGACTTCCACCGCCCCGGCGTGGACAGCCCCTTCCGCGGCCGCACGGTGGCCGAGAACCTCGACCTCTTCCGCCGGATGCGCGCGGGGGAATTCCCCGACGGCGCCCACGTCCTGCGCGCGAAGATCGACATGGCCTCGAAGGACCTCAACCTCCGCGACCCGTTGATGTACCGCATCCGCCACGCGAGCCATCACCGCACCGGAGACACGTGGTGCATCTACCCGATGTACGACTGGGCCCACGGCGAGAGCGACGCCATCGAAGGGGTGACGCACTCCATCTGCACGCTGGAGTTCATCAACCACCGCGGGCTGTACGAGTGGTTCCTGGAGGCCATCGGGGTCGAGCAGAGGCCGAAGCAGATCGAGTTCGGCAAGCTCAACCTGTCGTACACGGTGCTCTCCAAGCGGCGCATGAAGGAGCTCGTCGAGGGCGGCCACGTCAGCGGCTGGGACGACCCGCGGATGCCCACGCTGGCGGCCGTGCGTCGCCGGGGCTTCACCCCGGAGGCGCTGCGGGCCTTCTGCGAGCGCGTGGGCGTGTCGAAGCGCGACGGCGTGGCGGACGTCACGCTGCTCGAGCACGCGGTGCGCGAAGACCTCAACGCGCGCTCGCCCCGGGTGATGGGGGTGCTGCGACCGCTGAAGGTGACCATCGAGAACCTCCCGGAGGGGGAGGTGGTGTGGTTCGACGCGGCGGTGCACCCCGAGCACCCGGAGCTGGGGACCCGGAAGGTGCCCTTCGCGCGCGAGCTGTTCATCGAGCGGGAGGACTTCATGGAAGACCCGCCGAAGAAGTTCTTTCGATTGAGCGTGGGGCGCGAGGTGCGGCTTCGGTACGCGTGCTTCATCACCTGCACGGGCTTCGACAAGGACCCGGCGACGGGCGAGGTGACCGCCCTGCGCTGCACCTGGGACCCGGCGACGAAGGGCGGCGACGCGCCCGACGGCCGCAAGGTGAAGGGCACCCTGCACTGGGTGAGCGCGGCGCACGCCGTCGACGCCGAGGTGCGGCTCTACGACCGGCTCTTCAAGGTCGAAGACCCGATGGAGGTCCCCGAGGGCGGGAGCTGGAAGGACCACCTCAACACCGACTCGCTCACCGTGTTGCAGGGCTGCAAGCTGGAGCCCTCGCTCGCGGGCGCGACGGCGGGCGAGCGCTTCCAGTTCGAGCGCATGGGGTACTTCTGCGTCGACACGCGCGACTCGAAGCCGGGCGCGCCGGTGTTCAACCGCACCATCGGCCTCGCCGACTCGTGGGCCAGGATGCTCGCCGCCAACAAGGCGGGGTGACGCGCCACCCCCGCCGCCACCCGCCGCCACCCAAGATCCTCTTCATTCCTCGATGAATTCGCATGGCACAGCCGGTGCGATGGCGGGTCGTCGATGTCTCCCTCCACCGTCCACGAATCGGCGCTGCTCTGGCTCCGTGACGACCCTTCCCGCTTGAACGTGCTGCTCGACCTCACCGGACACGCCTCCGACCCGGTGGTGATGGAGGTGCAGGACTCCGTGCTTCGCACCGTGATTCCGGTCGAGGTGACGCCGGACCTCGTGCTGCGCGAAGCCGGGGCCGGGGCCGCGGGGCGCTGGGTACTGGTGGAGGTGCAACGCCAGGCCGACGAAGCGAAGGCGCGCCGGTGGCCGCTCGCGATGGCCGTGATGGGCGATCGCTTCGGCCCCAACGGGGAGCTCATTGTCATCACGGCCTCGGCGTCGGTCGCGCGCTGGGCTCGCCGCGTGGCCTCGCACCGCACGGGCGCAACCCGCTGGGGCGTCGTACCCACCGTGCTGCTCCTGGGGCCTGCCGAGGCGGAGGTGATCCTCGCGAAGGGACCGCCCGAGATGGCGGTGTTCGCCGCGTGGGCGACGCAGGGGCGCAGGGGACGGCGTGCGCTCGACCTCGCTCGCCGCGCGCTCGCCCGCAGCGACGCGGTGGAGGACGATCGATTGCGACGGTCGACGCAGGAAGGCATCATGTCCGTGCTGCATCCGTCGGTGCTGGAACAGTTGAGGAGAGCCGCGATGATCGACATCAATCAACTCCCCAAGAACCCCGCGTGGGAGCGATGGAAGGCCGACCTCCGCGCCGAGGGAGCGTTGGAGGGCGAGGCCCGCGGCGAGGCCCGCGGTCAGATCCTGGGCGAGGCCCGCCTCCTCATGCGCATCCTCCGCCGACGCGGCTTCGTCGTGAGCGCCGACGTCGAGGCCCGCCTGCTCGCCACGACCGACCTCGCCCGCATCGAGCGCTGGGCCGATCGCGCCCTCGACGCCGCCTCCCTCGATGTCGTCTTCGCTGACGACTGACGCCCCTCCAACACTGAACGCCTCCCTCGCGTGGGGCAACGCTTGATGGTCGCGGACGGATGGACTAGTCCGCCCGACGGCACCACTCCCCCCCACCGCCCCGTTCGAGGAGACGTTCATGCAGCAGGTCGTTCAGGAAGTGCGCACGGGCAAGACCGGCGTCCGAGAGATCCCCGCGCCGGTCGCCTCCGCGGGCCAGGTGGTGGTGGCCACGGCGGCCTCGCTGGTCTCCGCCGGCACCGAGCGCTACGTCGTCGAGCTCGCGCGCAAGAGCCTCATCGGCAAGGCCCGCGAGCGGCCCGACCACGTCCGGCGGGTGCTCCAGAAGCTGAAGTCCGACGGGCTGGTCACCACCGCGCAGCAGGTGATGGCCAAGCTCGACGAGCCCATGCCGCTGGGCTACTCGTCCGCGGGGGTCATCCTGGAGTGCGGGCGGGGCGTGCAGGAGTACAAGCCCGGCGACCGCGTCGCCACGGCGGGCCCGCACGCGGGCGTGGTGAGCGTGGGGCGCAACCTCGTGGCGCGCATCCCCGAGGGGGTGACCTTCGAGCAGGCCGCGTACACCAGCGTGGCGAGCATCGGGCTCGAGGGCGTGCGCCTCGCGCGCGCCACGCTCGGCGAGCGGGTGCTGGTCATCGGCCTCGGGCTCATCGGGCAGATCTGCGTGGCGCTCCTGAAGGCCCAGGGGTGCAGGGTGTTCGGCACGGACATCGACCCCGCCAAGCTGGAGCTCGCGAAGACCTTCGGCGCCGACGCCGTGGGCCTCGGGTCGCCGCGGCAGGCCGTGCGCGATTTCGCCGGCGCGCAGGGGGTGGACGCGGTGGTCATCACGGCCGCGACGCAGAGCAACGAGCCCATCGAGTTCGCCGCCGAGGTCACCCGCGCCAAGGGCCGCATCGTGCTGGTCGGCGTGGTGGGATTGAACCTCCCGCGCGCGCCCTTCTTCCTGAAGGAGCTGGAGTTCACCGTGTCGTCGTCCCTCGGCCCGGGACGCATGGACCCGTCGTACGAGGACAAGGGCGTGGACTATCCCTTCGGCCACGTCCGCTGGACGGCGCAGCGCAACATGGAGGCCGTCCTCGACCTCATCGCGCAGGGCAAGCTCCCGGTCGAGAAGCTCACCACGCACCGCTTCGCCATCGCGCAGGCCGCCGAGGCCTACGACCTCATCACCAGCGACGCCCCGGTGCTCGGCGCCGTGCTCACCTACCCTGACTCCCCCGCCGTTCCCTCGCGCCGCGTCGACCTCCGGGCCTCGCGCGCCGTGGGCGCCTCCGAGCTCGGCGTGTCGCTCATCGGCGCGGGCAACTACGCCCGGCTGGTGATGATGCCCGCCTTCGCGAAGCTCGGGCCCGTGCGATGGCGAGGGCTCTCGACGGCGCGCGGGCTCAACGCCGAGCACTCGGGCCGCAAGATGGACTTCGACTTCGCCACCACCGAGGTCGACGAGCTCTTCCACGACCCGGGGACGCGCGCGGTCTTCGTCGCGACGCGTCACGACCTGCACGCCGACCTGGTGATCCGGGCGCTGCGCGCGGGCAAGCACGTCTTCGTCGAGAAGCCCCTGTGCATCACCGAGGAGGAGCTCGCCCGGGTGAAGGAGACCGTGGAGTCCCTGGGTCGCGAGTGCCCGATGCTGATGGTGGGCTTCAACCGCCGCTTCGCCCCGGCGCTCGAGCGGGTGCGCGGGTTCTTCAGTGACGTGGGCGCGCGCACGGTGAGCTTCCGCTTCGCGCCGGGGGCCATTCCCGCCAACGCGTGGCCGCAGGACGAGGACATCGGCGGCGGGCGCATCGTCGGCGAGGCCTGCCACGCCATCGACGCCTGCGTGGCGCTCCAGGGCAGCGGGCCGGTGAAGGTGTACGCCGAGTCCGTGGCCATGAACCGCGGGCTGGAGACCACCGACGACCAGGTGTTCATCACCGTCCGCCACGCCAACGGGGGCGTGTCGAACGTGTCGTACCAGGCGGCCGGCGACCGCGCCGGGCCCGTCGAGCGCATCGAGGTCTTCGGCGGCGGGCGCACCGCGGTCATCGACGAGTGGGACGCCGTCACCCTCTGGAAGGCTGAGCGCCGCACCGACGAGAAGGGCAACAAGGACCGCGGGCACGCCGCGGGCTTCAAGGCCTTCGTGGACGCCGTGCGCAGCGGCGGCGCGTGGCCCATCTCCTGGGAGGAGACCTACGGGACGGCGCTCGCCTCGCTCATGGCCGTGCGCAGCCTGCGCGAGGGCCTGCCGGTCACCCTCACCGACGAGCAGGCGGGCGCGTGACGGCCGCGGCCTTCTCGGTGCTGCTCACCAGCGGCGGGCGGCGCGTGGCGCTGGTGCGGGAGTTCCAGGCGGCGCTGAAGTCCCTGGGAGTACCGGGGAGGGTATTGGTGGCCGACCTGCGGAGAAACGCCGCGGCCTTCCACGCCGCCGACGCGGGCGTGCTGGTGCCGCGGGTGACCTCCGCCGAGTACGTCCCGCACCTGCTGGCGCTGTGCGAGCGCGAGGGCGTGCGGATGGTGGTGCCGCTCATCGACACCGAGCTGCACCTGCTGGCGCCGCACCGCGAGGCCTTCGCCGCGCGGGGGATCACCCTGGTGGTCTCGTCGCCCGCCACGACGGAGCTGTCGCTCGACAAGCGCACCACCCGGGACTTCTTCCTCGCGCACGGCTTCGACACGCCCGCGGTGCTCGACGCGGCGGCCATCCTCGCCGACCCGGCCGCGCGCTACCCCTACTTCCTCAAGCCCGCGGACGGGAGCTGCTCGGTCGGGGCGACGCGCATCGACGACGCCGAGTCGCTGGCCTTCCACGCGCGGCACACGGCCAACGCGATGGTGCAGGAGTTCGTGAAGGGCGAGGAGTACACCCTCGACGTGCTGGCGGACTTCACCGGCAAGGTGCGGTGCGTGGTGCCGCGGCTGCGCATCGAGACCCGCGCGGGCGAGGTCTCCAAGGGCATGACCGTGAAGGACCCGCTGTTGATGGACGCGGGCCGACGGGTGGTCGAGGCGCTGCCCGGGGCGGTGGGCTGCATGACGGTGCAGCTCTTCCTCACGGCCGAGCGGGCGGTGAAGTTCATCGAGATCAACCCCCGCTTCGGCGGCGGCTTTCCGCTCGCGGCGGCGGCCGGGGCGAAGTACCCCGAGTGGCTGGTGGCGTGGGCCCTGGGGCGAGAGCCCGCGGTGGCCATGGACGCATGGACCGACGGGCTCGTGATGCTCCGCTACGACGACGCGGTCTTCGTGCAGAAGAGCGAGATCGGCTGAGCTGGCGGCGGGCGTCTCCCGGGGAATCCACCACCAGCGCTGCGTCCAGGTGTAAGCCCGTCGTGCCCCCGGGCGTTTCCCGGTCAGACCGCGCGCGCCGATCGGGTCGTGTCGCGCGGAGGAGTCAGGTCCCTGCCATGCGAAATCAGTCACCGTCCATGGGTCCTTCGGGGTGGAGCGCGTCCGCCGTGCTCGTCATGAGCCTGTGCCTCTCCGCGGCGAGCGGCTGCGCCTCGGGCAGCCACTACTCCCGCGCGGCGTCCGCGCCGATGCCGCCGCCCGGCGCCTACGCGGGCGGATCCGTCGCGCAGGAGCCCGCCGCCACGGTGAGCGCCACCACGGCCAGCGTCGAGAGCGAGTCCAGCAGCGGGTCCAGCAGCGGGGACGGCGAAGAGTCGCCCGACGCGCCCTCCGACGACGCGCCCGCCCCGCCGCAGCCCGCCCCGCAGGCGCAGGCCGCCCTGGGCAACACCGTCGCCCACACCCCCGCCCCGGCACGCCCCGCCCCAGCCCGCGGCC
>CAIOSS010000803.1 GCA_903860995.1 uncultured delta proteobacterium
GCGGTGGCCTCGGCGGCGAGCGCGTCGGCCGCGTCGAGGTACTGCGTGAGCAGCGCCGGGGGGACCGTGAGGTTGGCGACGTCGGTCTCGAGCGTGCCCTCGCGCTGCTGCGAGAGGAAGCCGGCGCCCGGGCGCATGGCGGTGCCGAGGAGGTCGCGCACGGTGCGGTCGTACTCGGCGTGGGTGAGGCGCCGCAGCGGGGCGTCGCCGGGCGGAGCACCGGGCACGCAGACGGCGCCGGTGATGGGCATGGCTGTGGGCACGTCGAGGGCGGGCGCGTCGTCGAGGTCGACGGGGGGGGCGTCGGTGGCGGGCGGGGTGGCGTCGGTGGCGGGCGGGGTGGTGTCGGCGGTGGCGTCGGTGGTGGGAGCGATGTCCGCGGCGGCGGCATCGGCGGACGGACGGGCGTCGTCGACCTGGCCCTCGCACGCGGCGAGCAGCGCCGCGAGCGGCAACGCGAGCAGCGTCAAGTGGGGACGGAGGTTCATCGGGGGCCTGGCGCGTCGCGATGGTATCGACGCGCGGCGCGCAGCGTCAACGAGGGCGAGCACGCGCGCCCGCGCCGCGGGGTCATCCCTCCAGGGCGTCGAAGCGCGCGAACACCGCCACCTCGTCGGCGATGCGCCCCAGCAGGCGCAGCCGCGACGCGCGGACGACCTCGTCCTTGTCCATCACGAAGACCTCCGTGAAGAAGCGGTCGACCGGCGCCCGGAGCGAGCGCGCGATGAGCTCCAGCGCGTCGTCGTACCGGCGCCCGGCCCACAGCGGCGCGAGCTCCATCCGGGTGCGCGCGAAGGCCTCGATGAGCCCCACCTCCGCGGGAAGCGTGAGGCGCCCGAGGTCGTCGGCCGTGAGCTCCCCGGCGGGGGCCTCGCGCGAGATGTTGAACACCCGCTTGAAGGCCACGCCCAGGTCGGCCGCGGCGGGGGTCTTCCAGAAGTTCGCCAGCGCCTCGACGCGCTCGGCCACGTCGACCGGGTCGTCCTTGCCCGCGGCCATGCACGCGGCCACCGGGTCGCGCCCGTAGCGCTCGGTCAGCAGCACCCGCAGCCGCTCGGCGCAGAACTCCACCACCGTCGCGACGAGGCCCTCGCGCGTCGACCCGGCGGCCGTCGCCGCGGCGAGCATCTTCCCGCCCTCCATGTGGAAGACGTCCCAGGTCCAGGTGGCCATGGTGGTGAGCGAGGTGCGCACGCCGTGGTGCAGCAGCGTGCGCACGATGCCGCCCGCGAGGCGCCGCAGCCCGAAGGGGTCTTCGCTCCCGGTCGGGCGCAGCCCCACCGCGAGGCAGCCCACGAGGGTGTCGATGCGGTCGGCGATGGCCACGATGGCGCCCATGGGCGAGGGGGCCACGTCGTCGGTCGCGCCCTTGGGCTGGTAGTGCTCGCCGACGGCGTCGGCCACCGCGGTGGGCTCGCCGTCGAGCTGCGCGTGGTAGCGCCCCATCTCGCCCTGCAGCTCGGGAAACTCCCCGACGGTCAGCGTCACGAGGTCGGCCTTCGCGAGCGCCGCCGCGCGCGACACGTCCACGGGGTCGCCGCCGAAGCCGTCGCAGAGGAGCGGCGCCAGCTTCGCGAGGCGCCAGGCCTTCTCGCCGTAGCTCCCGAGCTTCGCGTGGAAGACCACGCCGTTGAGGTCGGCGACGCGGTCATGGAGCGGCCGCTTGCGGTCCTGCTCGACGAAGAAGGCCGCGTCGGAGAGCCGCGCGCGCATCACCCGCTCGTTGCCGCGGCGGATGGTGTCCGGGTCGAGCGCCGTGTTCACCACCGTCAGGAACACCGGCAGCAGCCGCCCGTTGCCCGCCGCCCCGCCGCCCCCCGGGCGCAGCACCGCGAAGTAC
>CAIOSS010000804.1 GCA_903860995.1 uncultured delta proteobacterium
AGTAGTCCATCGTGAAGGTGAGCTCGAAGTCCACGGGGTCGACCACCTTGAGCGCGTCCCAGCGGAAGAGCCGCAGGTCGAGTCCGCCCGTCACGTGGACGCGCGCCGGGACGTCCTCGAAGCGCGACGGCTCGACGTAGCTCCCGACCCGCAGCTGGAGGCGGTTGGCCCAGGGCTCGCCCTCCACGCCGAGGCGCGGGGACAGCAGGAGATCGCGGCCCGACGGGCGCTCCTGCTGCTGCATGAACGCATCGAGACCCTGGCCGCGCCCCACCGGCCCGAAGGCCACCAGGCCGAACGCGATGAGCAGGAAGCGCCGCGGCCGGTCGCGCTGCATCGCCCGCTGCGAGGCCCGCCAGCGCCAGGGGAAGGTCGCGTGCTCGCTGTCCTCGCGCTCTCGTCGATCGCGCTCCTCGGCGGTCCAGAGGGCGTCCTCGGTGGCGCGCTCGACCTCGTCACCGATGGCGGCGAGCTCGTGCCGGTGCTCCCGATCGCGGCGCGCGCGGTCGTCGAGCTGTTGTCGGCGCAGCTCGCGGCGCAGGGCGCCCATGTCCTGCCACGGGAGATTGAAGGTGCGCTCGCCCAGCATGATCGACGCGCCGATCTCCGCTTCCCAGGGCAGCACGATGCGCCGCGGGACCACGAAGCACCCGGTGCTGTCCTCCACGCAGCCGGTGGGCCGCCGGATGGCGCCGCCCTGCGGAGGGGTGAAATCGATGGGCAGGGCGCTCACCTCCGAACGGAACGCCATGCCCAGCCGGAACCGCCGCCCGCTCGGCCGCCACACCGCGCCGACCTCGGGCGCGGCGCCGAGGTAGCGCAACTCGGTGCCCGAGGTGGGGTCAGACGCCACCGGGGACCACCGGATGTTCGTGAACCCGATGCGCAGGCCCGCGCCCAGCACGACCTCGCCGTCGCCGAGCAGGAGTCCGGCGCCCAGGTGGTGCGAGCTCATGCCGACGGTGATGGGCCGCTCGAAGCCGTTGCGCGCCCCGAGCTCATAGCTCTGGACGGTCGCGAGGTACCCGACCCCGACGTTGCCGAAGTGCAGCCCCACGCCCCCCTGGACCACGCTGAAATTGTCGTAGTCGCGGCCGCCCGCGCCGGAGTTGTCCCAGTTGCGCTGCGGAAAGAAGAACGAGATCACCGGGTCGACGCTGAACCAAGAGAGCTCCGTGCCGGTGCGCACCGCGTAGCCCGCGGGGTTGAAGGGCACCCCGCCGACACCCGACACCAGGCTCGCGTAGGCGCCGCCAAGGCCGACCGCGCGGCCGGGGCCCACCACCGGGCCGCGCGTGAAATCGATGACGAAGTCACTGTTGCGCAACGGCCGCTGCGCCCACGCCTCGCCCCCGCCGGACGCGGCGAGGGCGGCAGCCAGGGCGAGCGTGCGGGTGACGGGTGACACAGCGACGCCGGTTTACCGGGACGCCGCGGGGGCGCAACCACTGCGGAGCCTGTTTCGCACCCGAAGGTCTCGGGTCGACCAGGCGCCGACTTCGGGTATGGTCCGCGCGCCCTGACGGGCGGTGACGGAGGTCTACGGAGTTCGCGATGCACTTCATGAAGTTGGTGCTGGAAGACGGGACGGAGTTGCGGGGGCGTTCATTCGGCGCGCCACGCGAGGTTGCGGGCGAGGTGGTGTTCACCACCGGAATGAGCGGGTATGTCGAGACGCTCACCGACCCGAGCTTCCGGGGGCAGATCCTGGTCGCGACGTACCCCCTGCAAGGGAACTACGGCGTGCCCCCGCGGCGGCCCGCGGGGAGCATCGACGCGCCCTTCGAGAGCGGCCGGGTGCAGGTGCAGGGGATGGTCTGTGTTCGGCACAGCGAGCGGCCGTCGCACCACGCCATGGGCAGCACGCTCGGCGACTGGCTGCGGGAAGAGAACGTCCCCGCCATCGACGGGATCGACACCCGTACGCTCACCCGCAAGCTGCGGGAGCACGGCACCATGAAGGGTTGGCTGCTCCACGAGGGCACCGCCGTCGCGGAGGGCAAGGCGCGCGCAGACGCGATCGACATGCCCACGGTCGTGTCCCAGTGCACGGTGCCGGAGGCGGTGACGTACCCGGGCGGTGAGCTGCGGGTGCTGCTGGTCGACACGGGCTGCAAGGACAACATCGCCCGCTCGATGGTGAAGCGCGGCGCCACCGTCATCCGGGTGCCGAGCCACGCCGACCTTGCGGCGTACCTCCCGGAGGTCGACGGGGTGCTTCTCTCCAACGGCCCCGGCGACCCGAAGGACCTCATGCCCCTCGCGGCGCAGATTCGCGGGCTCTTCGACAAGGGCATCCCCACCTTCGGGGTGTGCCTGGGCAACCAGCTGCTGGCCCTCGCCGCGGGCGGCGACACCTACAAGCTGCGATACGGTCATCGCTCGCAGAACCAGCCGGTGCAGGACCTCCTCACGCGGCGCTGCTACGTGACCTCGCAGAACCATGGCTATGCCGTGCGCGAGGACTCGCTCCCGACCGACTGGGAGCCGTGGTTCGTGAACGTCAACGACGGCACCAACGAGGGCATCCGGGCCCGGGGGAGGGCGGTGTCGAGCGTGCAGTTCCACCCCGAGGCGACGCCGGGTCCCGAGGACACGGCCTTCCTGTTTGACGACTTCCTCCGGCTCTGCGGATCGATGAAGCGAGGACGTTGAGATGTTCGGACAGTATCTCCCCAAGAAGCCCCGCCGCGTTCTCATCCTGGGCTCCGGCGCGCTCAAGATCGGCGAGGCGGGCGAATTCGACTACTCGGGCTCGCAGGCGATCAAGGCCATCCGCGAGGAGGGCATCGCCACGGTCCTGGTGAACCCCAACATCGCCACCATCCAGACCAGCGAAGAGATGGCCGACAAGGTCTATTTCCTCCCGGTCGACCCCCACTTCGTCGAGCAGGTGATCGTCCGCGAGGAGGTGGACGCCATCACCATCTCCTTCGGCGGACAGACCGCCCTCAACTGCGGCGTGGCCCTCGACGAGAGCGGCGTGCTGAAGAAGTACGGCGTGCGGGTGCTGGGCACACCGGTCGACACGGTGCGCGACACCGAAGACCGGCTGCGCTTCAAGCAGCGCCTCGACGAGATCGGCGTGAAGACCGCCCGGTCGGCCGCGTGCAACAGCCCCGATGAGGTGCGCGCCGCGGTGGCGATGCTGAAGCTGCCGGTGATCCTGCGGGCGGCCTACTCGCTCGGCGGCAAGGGGTCGGCCATCTGCGAGACCGACGAGCAGCTGGAGGCGGCGCTCTTCCGGGCCTTCGGCGGCGGCACCGCGCAGGTGCTGGTGGAGGAGTCGCTCCGCGGGTGGAAGGAGATCGAGTACGAGGTCGTCCGCGACGCCCGCGACAACTGCATCACCGTCTGCAACATGGAGAACCTCGACCCGCTCGGCATCCACACGGGCGAGTCGATCGTGGTGGCGCCCTCCCAGACGCTCAACGACGAGGAGTACCAGATGCTCCGGTCGATCGCGATCCGGACCATCCGGCACCTCGGCGTGGTGGGCGAGTGCAACATCCAGTACGCGCTCGACCCGAAGAGCAACGACTACCGGGTGATCGAGGTCAACGCGCGGCTGAGCCGCTCGAGCGCGCTCGCCTCGAAGGCCACCGGGTACCCGCTCGCGTACGTGGCCGCGAAGATCGCCCTCGGGTACACGCTGCCCGACCTGCCCAACGCCATCACGCGTCGCACGAGCGCGTTCTTCGAGCCGGCGCTCGATTACATCGTTTGTAAGTTTCCGCGGTGGGACCTGCAGAAGTTCAGCCAGGTTGACACCCGCATCGGCAGCGAGATGAAGAGCGTCGGCGAGGTGATGGCCATCGGGCGCACCCTCCCCGAGGTGCTCCAGAAGGCGCTGCGGATGATCGAGATCGGCGTCGACGGCCTCGACCC
>CAIOSS010000805.1 GCA_903860995.1 uncultured delta proteobacterium
CCATCGCGGGAGCGGCCGCGGCGGCGACGGGCCCCGAGCGCGACGAGCAGCGCTAGCGAAGCGACGACGATCCCCAGCGCCGGAGCGAGGCGCGGCGGGGTCGCCATCCCAACGATCGTGAGCAGCTTCATACGCGCCCGCGCCGGGGGCGAGGAGAAGTGCCTAAAGCTCCAGCCTGCGCTCGGCGGGGGTGAGCGCCGAGAGCTGCGCCCGGTACGCGTAGGCCAGGGCGAGCATCAGCGCGGCGTGACCGAAGGCCGCCGCGGCGATGACCCGCGCGTGCGCGAGCGACGCCGCGACATCCCGCGCCGAGCTCGCGACGATGTGCCCGTCGAGGGTGATGTTGGCCCACACGAAGCCGTGCAGCGCGAGAGAGGCCAGCGCGATGTTGCGCGTCCGCCGGAAGGCGTGGCGGTGGTTGCGCAGCAGCAGGTCGTTGCCCGCGCCGAGGGCCAGCGCGGCGAGCACGATGGCCGCGAGCGCGCCGAGCCCGTAGCCCCCCGCGAGGTACCCGAGCAGCCCGTGCAGGGTGGTCTCGGCGACCGCGCGCACCGGCACGCCCGCCAGGTAGAGCGCCGTGGCGACCAGCGCCGTGGTGACCCCGCGGCCGTACACCAGGCAGCTGAGCGCGGCGATGCGCAGGGCCAGTGGGGCGCTCGGCATCATCGCGCCGGACGCGGGGCCCTCGCGGTACGCGCCGCGGCCGACCGTGATGGCAGGGAGCTCGACGTTCTGCCAGCGCCTCCGGAAGCGCCGCTCGCGGGCGACGAACGAAGCGACCGAGCTACCGACCACCAGGAGGGCGAACACCAGCCATTGCACCCGGCGATGCTAGCGCAGACCCTGGAAATGCGAAGCCCAGGGCCGTCAGACGTGCAGGAGGCTGGTGACGGCGAGGTCGGGGGGGAGCAGGTCGCGGCCGCGGAGGAAGTCGAGCTCGACCGCGAAGGCCGCGCCCACGAGATCGGCGTGCTGTCGGCGGGCGAGGGTGACCGCGGCGCGGGCGGTGCCGCCGGTCGCGATGACGTCGTCGATGATCAGCACCCGGTCGCCGGGCCCGAAGCTGCCGAGGTGCAGCTCGAGGGCGTCGGTGCCGTACTCGAGCGAGTAGCCCTCGCGATCGCACTTCGCGGGCAGCTTGCCGGGCTTGCGCGCGGGGACGAAGCCCGCCCCCAGGTGGAGCGCCACCGCGGCCCCGAGGATGAACCCGCGTGCCTCGACACCCAGGACGGCGTCGACGCGGGCATCGCGGTAGGGCTCGGCGAGCGCGACGACCAGCGCCCGGAAGGCCCCGGGGTCGCGAAAGAGGGGGGTGAGGTCTTTGAAGAGGATGCCCGGCCTGGGGAAGTCGGGCACGTCACGAACCAGCGCGAAGAGGTCACTCATGGGGCGGTCATTGGAGCCCCATCGCCGCGCGTGGCGCAACGTCATCCCGCGACGGCGTCGACCAGCGGGGCGAAGCCGTCGGTGTCGAGGTCGAGTCGCAGGGCCGAGAGGGAGATGAAGCCCGCGTCGAAGGCCTCGGTGTCGCTGCCCGCCACCCGCGGATGCACCACGCTGGGGCCGCCGATCCAGAGGTACTGGCGCCCGCGCGGGTCTTCGCGCACCTCGACGATGTCCTCGTAGGTGCGCACGCCGAGGCGGGTGCTGCGGACCCCCTTGGGCTCGCCGTGGGGGAAGTTGAGGTTGAGCAGCGGGGTCACGCCGGGCGGCGTGGCCGCGAGGGCCCGCAGCAGGCGCGCGACGAAGGGCACCGCGAGCGCCGCGCACACCGCCGGGTCGGCGCCCGACGGCATCGAGAGGGCCATCGCGGCGACCCCCCGGAACGCCGCCTCGCGGGCCGCCGCGACGGTGCCCGAGTAGAAGACGTCGCTGCCCAGGTTGGCGCCGTGGTTGATGCCGCTGAGCACCAGCGTCGGGCGGCGGGGGAGCATCGTCGGGTGGTGGAGCGCGACGTAGGTGCAGTCCGCGGGCGTGCCGTCGACGGACCACACGCCGTCCCCGAGGGGCAGTACGCGCAGCGGGCGGTGGAGGGTGAGGGCGTGCGAGCGGGTCGACTGCTCGGACGCGGGCGCTACGATCACCACGTCCCCGAGGGACGCGACGGCGCGGGCGAAGAGGCGCAGGCCCTCGGCGTGGACGCCGTCGTCGTTGCTCAGCAGCAACAGGGGGCGCTCGGTGGCTACCGGGGCAGGGGTCGGTTCCATGCGTCGTTGGAAGGTACCGGATTGTCGGTCCGCGGTGATCTCTCTCGCAACCCTTCTGGGAGGGGTTGCGAGGAGATCCTTCGCGGAGAACCGTGCGTGGAGTGGCCGACCACTGAAATGGTCGGGGCGACTGGATTCGAACCAGCGACCCCTTGACCCCCAGTCAAGTGCGCTAACCAGGCTGCGCTACGCCCCGAACCACCCACGCACGGTTTCCCGTGAGGGACCGCCCTTCTACACCCACGGCGCGGGGACGCAAGATATTTCTTCTGACAATCATCCGTGGACCACCTTGCCGAGATCGCGCATCCAGCGATCCTCGTCGGGGGTGAGCGGGCCGCGGGCGAGCGCGTCGAAGTTCGCTTCCATCTGCGCGCGGTCGGCGGGGCCCGAGATCACCAGGTCGACGTGGGGGCTCGACAGCGCGAAGCGGTAGCAGTCGCCCGCTTCGGGGACCCTCCCCTCCCAACCCCTCGGGCGCTTGAGCAGCTTGCGCCAGTCCGTCGCGGTGTACGCCGCCACGTCGGGCCGGCGCGGGCCGAAGTGCGGGAAGAGGTCGCGCTCGGCGCCTGGGTGCGCGGCGTTGTAGCGCATCATCAGGAGGTCGAGCCGCCCGTCGCGGCTGAGCTCCGCGGCGCGAGGGCGGTCGTGGATCGAGATGCCCGCCGCGCGGATCTTCCCCTGCTCCTTCAGCTGCGCGAGGGCGTCCGCGGTGGCGTCGCGCCACGACGAGGTCACGCCCACCCAGAACAGCTGATACACGTCCAGGTAATCGACGCCGAGCTGTCGGAGCCTCGCCTCGACGCCGCGGGTGACGTTGCCAGCCGTGGCTGCGAGCATCGGGCCGCTCGCCACCACGTAGCGCTCCCGGTCGCGTCGGAGCGCGGCGCGGAGCGCGGGCGTGACACGGCTCGTCCGTAGCTGCGTCCAGAAGATGTAGTTGGCGCCGCGGTCGAGCGCAGCCGCGAAGCCGTCGGCGTCGAGGCCGAAGTTGCACGCGATGCCCATCCGGTGCACCCGCTTGCCGACATGGCGGAGGGTGCGGTGGGTGAAGTCGTCGGGCGCGGGTGCGGTCGAGGTATCCATGCGTTGCGGCGGTGATGCCACGCGCCGCGCCGCGCTGCCATCGCGCCGGAACCTGTTACGCTGCCCGGGATGTTGAACAGCGACGACGCGCCGGTGCCGCGCAACGACGCGGCCGTGCGCTCGGCCCTCACCGCCGCGCTGCGTCACGCGCGGACCAGGGTGCCCTACGCCGACGCGGTGTACGAGCGGGTCTTCAAGTGCGAGGTGCACCAGCTCGCGTCCGGGCAGCGGATGGTGAAGCCGGCGTCGGTGAAGGGCGCCGTGCAGATCCGCCTGGTGGGGGAGGGCGGCCGGCAGGTGGGCATCAAGGCGGGCGACGCGGACGTCGACACGCTCTGCGCCGCGATCGACCGGGGCCTCGACGCCCTCGCGGCGGAGCCCGACGACCCGGGCTTCGGGCTCGCGGCGATCCCCAACCCCTCGCGCGAACGCTACGGCGTCGCGCCCAAGGACGACCCCCGCGACGTCGACCCGACGCCCCGGCTGGAGGCCCTCGCGCGAGCGGTCGACGCGCTGGCGGCGGCGGGCTCCACCGACGACGTGCGGGTGGTGCCCGAGCTCTGGGCGTGGGAGCAGGTCGAGGAGAAGTGGGTGGCGGACACCGACGGGGTGTTCAAGACGCAGGTGATGACCATCGGCTTCGTGCAGGTGGTGTTTCGCGCCGTGCGCGGCGAGCAGCAGGCGCGCACGCGGGTGCGCTTCGGCGAGGTCGGCGGGCTGGAGCAATACATCGACGCCGCGGGGGCGCTCTCGCCGAAGGTGGCCCACGAGCTGGCGGTCGAGCGCGACGTCGCGGTGCGCCTCCTCGACGCGCGGCCGATGACCGCCGATGAGCTCGCGGGGATCACCCACTACGTGCTGCACAAGTCGGCGCTGGTGTTCATCCATGAGGGCCTCGGGCACCCCATCGAGGCGGACATCGTGCGCTCGGGCAACAGCGCCATCGTCGGCCCCTCCGGCGTCGCGCTGGTCTCTCCGCTGGGATCGTCCGTGGTGCGCATCGTCGACGGCGCGGCGCCCGACGGCGACGGGGCCCCGGTGGCCGACCGCGGCTTCGGCACGGAGTTCATCGACGACGAGGGCGTCGAGGTGCGCGCGGCCGAGCTGGTCGCCGGCGGGCACATCGTGGGGATGATGCACTCCCGCGAGACGGCCCACCGCTTCGGGGTGGCGCCCACGGGCAACGGGTTCTCCGAGCTGGGCGACCGGCGCATCGTGCGGATGCGCAACACGGTGCTCTGCCCCGAGCGGGGCGACCACTGGGTCGACAGCCTCGGCGAG
>CAIOSS010000806.1 GCA_903860995.1 uncultured delta proteobacterium
GCGCTCGGTGCACGGGTGCGCGCGCCGCGTGCGCCGCCGCTACCCATAGGCTCCACGGCGGATCTCGGGTCACCCATCCGGAGCCCTCACGAGGTCGCGCCGACAGGGCGCGGTCGCTGGTGGCGCGGCCGACTGCACCGCCGCGGATGCACGCGCGGGCCGATGGCCAACCCTCTTCCCACATCGACGACTGCCGGCCGCCCGGAGGCTCCGCGGCTTCGTTCAACCGCGCCTTGGCGAAGCGCCCGAGGCCTCGCGGTGGGCTGTCACCCGACCGCGGTGGCGCTCCGCCAAATCGCTATCTCTTATGTAAACTCTGGCGGATTCGTGCCAGAAGAGCTGGGGCGTTGAAACGCCTATCCCCCCAAACGGGCCCTCACGCGGCGGCAGCACGACGCCCACGTGCGACGCCTGGGGTCGGAGGTGAAGAGGCTCCCCAACGCCCGATCGCGCGAGCAGGACACCCTCGCCATGATCGACGAGGGCGGAGTCCTTCAGGGGCCCGGAGGGAATTTCCTGTTTGGGCATGCGCTTTACGAGCACTTGTATGATGGCGATGCGGACGTGCGGGGCTTCCCGGTGACGATGACCGAGGGGCCGAACGACGAGGCGCTGGCGGAGGCCCTCGCGGACGTGACGCGCTTCGTCGAGCCCGGGGATTCTGCGGCGGTGCCACTCCGGCTGGCGCTTCGACCTCCGGACCGGATGGGGTAGTGTGCGCGCCATCTAAACATGGCAGACGCGATTCGCTTCTCGCTCAACGGCAAGCCGGTGACCGTCACCGGCGCTTCGACCCAGACCACCCTCCTCGACTGGCTCCGCGCCAACGGGACCACCGGCCCGAAGGAGGGCTGCGCGGAGGGCGACTGCGGCGCCTGCTCCGTCGCGATGCGCGATCACGACGCGCACGGCAACGGCACCTGGCGGGCGTTCTGTAGCTGCATCACGGTGCTGCCGATGGTCGATGGGCGCGAGATGCTCACCGCCGAAGGCATCGCGGAAGGCGGCCCGCACCCCGTGCAGACGGCGATGGCCGATCGGTACGGCTCGCAGTGCGGCTACTGCACGCCGGGGTTCGTGGTCTCGATGTTCGAGGGCTACCACCGCGCAGACAGCGATCAGGCACACCGCGTCGCCGATCAGCTCTGCGGCAACCTCTGTCGCTGTACCGGGTACCGGCCCATCCGAGAGGCGATGGACGAGGCGCTGGCGCAGCGCGACCCCGGCGATCGCTTCCACCTGCGGCTGCACGAGCCGCTGCCGGACCGTCCGGATATTACCTTCTACGGTAAAGATGGCGAGCGCTTCGATCGACCGGAAACGCTCGCGGCGCTGCTCTCGCTGCGGGCGGAGTTTCCTGCGGCGGTGCTGGTGGCGGGGGCCACGGAGGTGGGCGTCGAACTCAACAAGAAGCCGCGGGCGTTTCCGCACCTCATCGCTACCGATGGAGTGCGCGCGCTGCACGTCATCGACTGCGCCGCGGAGGTCATACGCATCGGAGGCGCGGCGACGCTGACGGAAATCGAGGAGGCGCTCGCCGGGGCGCTGCCGACGCTCGACAAGATGCTGGCGGTGTTTGCGTCGCGGCAGATTCGCAACCGCGCGACGCTCGCTGGAAATCTGGTGACCGCGTCGCCCATCGGCGACCTTGCGCCGGTGCTGCTCGCCCTCGACGCGACCGTCACGCTGGCCTCGATGCGCGGGGTGCGCTCGCTCGCGCTGGAGGACTTCTTTCTCGGCTACCGACAGACCGCGATGGCCGCCGACGAGGTGCTGCTCGCGGTGGAGGTTCCGCGGCCGACGCTCGCCGCGGGGCGTGCGCGGCTTGCGGACAGCTTCAAGGTCAGTAAGCGCCGCGAGATGGACATCTCCATCGTCGCCGGCGCGTTCTGTGTCGAGATCGACGCAGACCAGGTCATCCGCCGCGCACGCCTCGCCTACGGCGGCGTGGCCGCGACTCCGATGCGCGCGAAGGCCACCGAGGCAGCGCTCCTGGGCCGTCCGTTTACCCTGAATGGTATTCGCGACGCACTCGCAGTCCTCGCCGAAGAGTTCACCCCCATCAGTGACGCCCGCGGCGGCGCGGCGTACCGGCGGCAGCTTATCCCCAACCTTTTCGAGAAGTTCGTCGTGGGCGACCGTTCGTTTGCGCAGGATCTCCCGCTGGACTACGTGCTCACCGCCGCGGCGGAGTCCGATGACGCCAGCCGCGCGCTGCGCCACGAGAGCGGCCTGCTCCACGCCACCGGCGCCGCCCGCTACATCGACGACGACGCCCAGCGCCGCGGCATGCTCACGCTCTGGCCGGTGACCTCACCGCACGCCCACGCGCGCATCCTGCGTCGCGACGCCGCGGCCGCTCGCGGTCTGCCCGGCGTGGTCGCGGTGCTCTTCGCGGAGGAC
This sequence comes from uncultured delta proteobacterium, assembly GCA_903860995.1. Classification (GTDB taxonomy): domain Bacteria; phylum Myxococcota_A; class Polyangia; order Polyangiales; genus SCUS01. The sequence goes on from CAIOSS010000806.1 coordinate 2,404, forward strand.
ATCCCGGGCACCAACGATGTCGGCGCCGTACGTCAGGACGAGACTCTGCTCGCCTTCGACGAGGCGTGCTTCCACGGCCACATTGTCGCCGTCGTCATCGCCGACGATGAGTTGATCGCGCGCCGCGCCGCCGCTCTGGTTGTGGTCGAGTACGCGCCACTGCCGACGGTGCTCGGAGCAGAGGCTGCCATCGCTGCGAACAGCTTCCACTCCGCGGGCCATCGTATCAGACGCGGGGACGTCACGGAGGCGCTCGCGGCCGCGCCTCACCGCCTGCGCGGAACCCTCGCCATCGGTGGCCAGGAGCACTTCTACCTGGAGACGCACGCCGCCTCTGCCGAGCCCGGCGACGAGGGTGACGTGGTGGTGAACTCCTCCACGCAGCACCCTTCGGAGGTGCAGGCGGTGGTGTCGCACGTGCTGCATCTGCCGAGAAATAAGGTCGTAGTGCAGGCGCCGCGGATGGGTGGTGGCTTCGGCGGCAAGGAGACCCAGGGCAACACCTGGGCAGCGCTGGTGGCGCTCGCGGCAATGAAGACTGGCCGCGCCGTGAGGGTGCAACTCGATCGCGACGTAGACCTCGCGCTCACGGGCAAGCGTCACCCGTTCTTTGCGCAATGGGAGGTCGGCTTCGACGACGCCGGAATGCTACTCGGCGCGCAGGTCGATCTCACTGCGGACGGCGGCTGGGCGCTCGACCTTTCGGAGTCGGTCTGCGATGTCGCGCTCTTCCATCTCGACAACGCGTATTACATCCCTGCGGTCGATTTCTTTGGCCGCGTGGCGAAGACCAACGTGTGCTCGCACACGGCTTTCCGCGGCTTCGGCGGGCCGCAGGGGATGGTGGTGATCGAGGATGTCCTCGACCGCGTAGCGCGCACGCTGGGCTTACCGGCGCACGTTGTTCGGGAGCGCAACCTCTACCGAGGCGACGGGGAGACCAACACGACGCACTACGGCGAACTCATCGAAGACAACCGCCTCGGGCGCATCTGGCCGGCGCTGCTGGCCTCGTCGGACTTCGAGACACGCCGCGCCGACATTGCGGCTGGCAACGCCAGGAGCCCGCGCATCAAGCGGGGCATCGCGATCACGCCGGTGAAATTAGGTATTTCGTTTACGGCGACGTTTCTCAACCAGGCTGGGGCGCTTCTGCACCTCTACCGCGACGGCTCGCTCCAGGTGAACCACGGCGGAACCGAGATGGGCCAGGGGCTCCACACGAAGATCGTGGGCATCGCGATGCGCGAACTGGGTCTCCCGCGCGGCGCGGTGCGTGTGATGCGAACGGCGACGGACAAGGTTCCCAACACGTCGGCGACGGCGGCGAGCGCGGGTGCGGACCTCAACGGCGCGGCGGTGCGCGATGCCTGTCGCACGCTGCGCGAAAGGCTGCTCCCGATCGCTGCGCACGCCCTCGATGCTCCGCTCGCCGAAGTGCGCTGGGAGGACGGCGCGTTCGCGGCCAACGGGCGAACTCTCCGCATCGACCAGAAACTGGCGGAGCAGGCCTACTTCAAACAAACGCCGCTCTCTGCGACGGGATTCTACCGCACTCCCGGGGTGCACTATGACAAGGTTACCGGGCGAGGTAAGCCGTTTCACTATTACGCCTTCGGCGCAGCGGTCACCGAGGTCGAAGTTGACGGCTACACGGGGATGAAGCGGGTGCTTCGCGCGGACATCCTCCACGACGTCGGCGACTCGCTAAACCCCGGTATCGATCGCGGGCAGGTCGAAGGTGGATACGTTCAGGGCGTCGGCTGGCTCACCGGCGAAGAACTCCTGTGGGATGCGCAAGGGCGTCTGCTCACCCACTCCGCGAGCACGTACCAGGTGCCTGCGTTCAGCGACGCTCCCAGGGACTTTCGGGTGACGCTGCTGCCCGACGCCGGGCAATCGAACACCATCCACGGCAGCAAGGCCGTCGGTGAGCCGCCCTTGATGCTGGCGATCAGTGCGCGCGAGGCCATTCGAGAGGCCGTCGCGGCCTTCTCGGAGCAGCCTGGAGTGGTGGCGCTGGCGTCCCCGGCGACGCACGAGGCGATCCTGGCAGCGATCGAGTCACGGCGAGCCTGACGGTAGCCTACCGGGCGACGTGCCGGGCCACCGCGGCGATGTGGGCGAGCCTGCTCCCAGCGCGGCCGAGGCCCAGGGCGATGACGTCCTCGAGGGATTCACCGATGCGGGTGAGGTACTCGCCGGGAGGCCTCGCGCATAACTTCGACACGCGGGCGGGTCACGCGGCGGCGAGCATCGGCTCCACCACCTTGCGACTCCGCACCCTGGGCCGCGCGGGCGTCGGCATGATGGCGACGAGGTGCGCGAAGAGGTCGTCGTGCTTCTTCCCCGCGAAGCGCTCGGCGGCGGTGGTGCCGTCGCGCCGGGTGATCACGTAGTTGTGGATCACC
>CAIOSS010000807.1 GCA_903860995.1 uncultured delta proteobacterium
CAGCCGGTGCGCTACGCCATCAACCAGCGCGCCCGGTAACACCCAGGTTGTCGATGACGATGAAGACCGGCCGCGGGTTCATGCCCCGAGCGATCGCGACGATCTCCATGACCGTTTTCGGGCACCCCTGCGTCGAGGAGTCGAGCACATGGATCGGTAGCGAATGAAGCTTGTTCGCCGCGCAACGGAGCCGCTCCAACTCGCCGTCGGTGAACGGCGATTTGTCGGGGTGCTCACGGGCGTCGATGACCTTGGCCAGCGGCAGTCGCCCAAGGTTTGCGAGAAAGATGTCGTTCAGTTCGTCGCGGGTCAGCTCCTTCGAGATCACCAGCACCGGGCCGTGAGTCGACGCGACCGACGCAGCCATCTGCATCGCCAACGTGGTCTTGCCCGTGCCGGGTTGGCCCACGAGCAAGAACGAGCCGCGGCGGAGCCCACCTCGCAGCGCCATGTCGAGGTCGGCGACTCCGGTCGGGACTGGCAGGGACGCTGGCGGCACCTTCCCCTCGAGCGTGTCGAAGTAGCGCTCGACGTCGCCGCTCATCGTCGGCGCCTGGACGCCCGGCAGCGGCACCGACCCGAGTGCGACCAGGGCGCCCGCAAGGGTGGTGCTGATCGGGCGCGAGAGGTCTTGAGCGCGAATACCGAGCCCACGAGCGAGCTCCGCAACCTTCCGACGGACGCTGTGATCCAAGACGATCCTCGCGTGGCTTTCGCACTGCGCGGTCCCGGAGACGCAGTCCGAAAGCGTACCGACGTACTGCGCCCCACCGGCCGTGTTCAGGCGGCCCATCGCGCGCAGCTCGGCGCAGATGGTGATCACGTCGATAGGTGCGAGCCGTTCCGAAAGGCGCGCCATCGCCTCGAAAACCAGCCCGTTCGCCGGAACATGGAAGTCCGTCGCGCTCACGATCGCGGACACACGGTCCCAGACCTGCGTGGCGCCATGTTCCTCCAGAAGGACCGCGCCAAGCACCGCTTGCTCTGCGGCTGGATCGTGGTCCCAGTGCGGGGCAGCGCCGGGCAGGGCGCGAAGGTTTGAAACGAGCGCGACGGGCGAGGCTTGGAGAGGAGGCATCAGGCGACTCCTTGGGTCGGGTTGCTGTGGTAGGCGCGACGGGCGGCCTCGACGGAAGCGTCCTCGAAATTGGGCGAGGGTTCGGACCCCGTCGGCAGCGGGACGCCACCGCAGTCGACGCAAGCCTCCGACTTGGTCAGGAGTTCCACCAGGAGAGCGCCGTCCCGATCGAGCAGACGATCAAGCCCGACGGGCGTGGACAGGCTTCGAATCCAGGGCGTATGGCTCGCGTGACCCGCCGCCCGAACGAGTTGCTCGCAGCTTGTCTCTCCGCGATCGATGAGTTCACCGGCTACCTTCGCGAACCGGGCCTTCAATCCGGGCGTCCGCTTCATCGCGAGGCGCCCCTCTGACGCCGTCGCCATCCGGTCGAGAACGACATCGGCATCGAGGAGGCTGCCGTCCTCAACGGCCACGCACCGGACCACCGAGGGGGTTTCGCGGCCGGG
>CAIOSS010000808.1 GCA_903860995.1 uncultured delta proteobacterium
CCGCGCCCCGCGGAGCCGGACCCCGCGCAGGTGCTCCGCGTGCCGGTGACCGGCGCGCCCGCGCGCGGTCCGGCGACGGCGCTCGTCACGCTGGTGGTGTTCAGCGACTTCCAGTGCCCGTTCTGCGAGCGCGCCAACCGCACCGTCACCGCGCTGCGCGCGCGCTACGGCAACGACCTGCGGGTGGTGTTTCGCCACGAGCCGTTGCGGTTTCACCCGAATGCCCGGCCCGCCGCGGAGGCCGCGGCGGAGGCCCGCGCGCAGCGCGGCGATGTGGGCTTCTGGCGGATGCACGACCTGCTGTTCGCCCACCAGACCGAGCTCGACCGCCCGCACCTCGAGGAGTTCGCGCGCACCGTCGGGCTCGACCTCGGGCGCTTTCGCTCCGCGCTCGACCAGCACACGCACGAGGCCGCCATCGCGGCGGACGAAGCGCTCGCCGCATCCGTCGAGGCCACCGGCACGCCGCACTTCTTCGTCAACGGCCGCCGCCTTGTCGGGGCGCAGCCCGAGGCGGTCTTCGTCACCGCGATCGACGCCGCGCGCGCCGCGGCCCAGGCGTACCTCGCCGCGCATCCGCGCGTCTCCCGCGCGGCCCACTACGACGCGCTGATGGCCACCGCGGACACGTCCGTGCGTCGCGTCGCCCCGCCCGCCGCCGAGGCCGAGCCCGCGGACGACCCCGACCGCGTCTACACGGTGGCGCCCAACCCCGCGGCGCCTGCCTTCGGCGCGGTGCAGGCGCGCGTGGTCATCGAGCACTTCACGGACTTCCAGTGCCCGTTCTGCGCGCGCGTCGGGCCGACCATCGCGCAGATTCGCGAGCGCTACGGCGACCGCGTGCGCTTCCGGTGGCGGCACTACCCGCTGCCCTTCCACGACCACGCGATGCTCGCCGCGGAGGCCGCGCAGGAGGTCTTCGTGCAGCAGGGCGACGACGGCTTCGACCGGTACCGCGAGGCCCTCTTCGCGCACCAGCGCGAGCTCTCGCGCGAGGACCTCGAGCGCTACGCCGAGGAGCAGGGCGTCGACCTCGCGCGGCTGCGAGGGGCGCTCGACCGGCACACGCACGAGGCGCTCATCCGGCGCGACATGGCCGCGGCGGACGCCACCGGGGCGAGCATCGGGACGCCGGCGTTCTTCATCGCGGGGCGCTTCGTGGCGGGGGCGCTGCCGTTCGCGGAGTTTCAGCGGCGCATCGACGCGGCCCTCGCGGCGGCGCGCTGAGCGCGGGCGCTCCCGTCGCCCGATCAGGGAGCGAACATGTCGCGGTAGACTCCCTCCGCGAGCAGGTCGCCGCCGAGGTCGGGCAGTCGGACGGCGCCGCCCTCCTGCACGATGGTGAGCGTCGGGGCCCTCGCTCAAGCACGCACCCGCGTTGACGTCCCCGCGCTGGGCACATAGGGTCCGGCGCGAATATAATGGTGAAGGTGTGGCCTTGAGCGCCGATGGGGATTCACTGCTTAGGGCGCTCGAGGAGGCGCGCGCCGCGCTGCGCGTGGCCGAGGAGCGGCTCGAGGAGGAGCGACGCGCCAGCGCACGCCGGGCGGTCGAGGAGGACGTGCGGCGAGACGTGGAGCGCGCGCTCGCCGAGACGCTGGTGGCCGTCAACGCGGGCTACTGGGAGACCGACTTCCGCACCGGACGGACCGCGTGGTCGGACGGTGCGTACAAGCTGATGGGCTTCGAGCCCGGCAGGGTCGAGCCCTCGACCGACCTCTGGCGCGAGCGGACGCATCCCGACGACTACGCGCGCATGATGGCCGGGCCGCTCACCGAGAACATCGCCACCATCTACCGCATCGTCCTCCCGGGGGGCGTCACGCGCTGGTGCCGCTCGAGGATGAACACTGTTTTCAGTGAGGACGGCGCACCCCTGCGCATGCGCGGCATCCTCATCGACGTCACGGCCGAGCACGCGGTCGGGCGTCAGCTCGCGCGGCTCGCCGAGGTCACGAACCGCACGGACAACGGGGTCGTCATCACGGGCCTCGACGGTCGCATCGAGTGGGTCAACGAGGCCTTCACGCGGCGCAGCGAGTGGACGCTGGCGGAGGTGGTGGGGCAGAGGCCCGACTCGATCCAGGTCGGGCCGCACACCGACCACGCGGTGCTCGCGGGGATGTGGGAGGCTGCGCGGGCGCACCAGCCCTTCTCCGCGGAGCTGCTCGTGTACTCCAGGAGCGGGCGGCCCTCGTGGTTGCATGTGGAGAGCCGCGTGGAGCGCGACGAGCACGGTCAGCCCACGGGCTTCATCGCGGTGGAGACCGACATCACCGAGCGTCGCATGGCGTCGAGCCGCGATCGGCTGACCCAACGCCTCGCGGCGCTGCTGCTCGAAAGCAACTCGCTCGAGACCGCCGCGCAGGCGGTCGTCTCGGAGATGGTGAAGGAAGACGACATCCGCGTCGCGCAGATCTGGGTCGTCGATCCGGCGCGCCCCGTGCTCCTGCACGTCGCGGGTGCGGCGACCGCGGAGTGCGGGGAGGCGGGGACGGCGTTCGTCGCGGCCTCCCGGGGCGGGACCTTCGCGCGCAGCGTGGACCCCGACGAGGGCGTCGGGCTACCGGGCCTCGCGTGGGGCCTGCGCCAGACGTGCGAGGTCGGCGAACTCGCGGCGACGGGCGCGAGCGTCTACCTCGCGGAGCGTTGCGAGCGGGCGGTCGCCGCGGGGATCGGCACCGTCCGTGCGACCCCGATCATCGGCCCCGACGGTGTGCTGGGGGTGATCGAGCTTGGCACGACGTCGTGTCTTCCGGGGCACGAGCAACACGTCGCCCTGCTCGAGCGCGTGGCGGGGAAGTTCGCGTCGTTCCTGCGCCACGACCTTGCCCGCAAGGCGTTCCGCTCGGTGTTCGACCAGAGTCCGGACGCGCTGCTGCTGGTGGACGGTGACGGCTGCGTTCGCACCGCCAACGAGCGCGCGATGGTGCTGTTCGGCGGGGTCGAGGGCGTGGCGCTCGACACCCTCATCGAGGGCGCGACCGAGCTCGTGAGCGCGCGCCTCGCGCCTACCACGCTCGACGACGCCCACGCCCTGCACCACCGCCCGGCGCACGGGCTCGCGGGAACGTTCTCCGTGGAGCTCAGCGTCTCGGTGACGCCCGGCGCGGCGCTGCATGCGGCCATCGTCTCGGTGCGCGACCTCACCGAGCGCCACCGCATGGAGGCCGCGCTCACGCGCTCCCTCGAGGAGAAGGAGACGCTGCTTCGCGAGGTGCACCACCGTGTGAAGAACAACCTGCAGATCGTGTCGAGCCTGCTCACGATGCAGGGCGACACGCTCGTGGACGCCGACGCGCGGTTGGCGATCGTGGCGATGGGCAACCGGGTGCGCTCGATGGCCCTCGTGCACCAGCAGCTCTACGGAAGCAACGACCTGCAGGGCGTCGACTTCGGCGAGTACGCGCTCACGCTTGGGCAATTCCTCAAGAGCTCGTTGGCCTCCGACGCATCGCTGTCTTTCAGCACTGATCGGGTGGAGATCGCCATCGACAGGGCCCTGCCCTGCGGGCTGATCCTCAACGAGCTCATCACCAACGCGCTCAAGCACGGCCGCTCGGCCGACGGCAGCTGCACGATCCTCGTCGAGGTCCGCGCCGACGGCGACGCGTTCACGCTGACGGTGGCCGACCGCGGGCCGGGCTTCCCGGTGCAGCCGACGCAGCGGGACTCGCTCGGGATGCAGCTGATTCGCAGCCTCTCACGGCAGATCCGCGGCCGGCTCGAGATCACCTCGGTGGGGGGCGTCTGCGTCTCGATCCGTGTGCCGCTCAAGGCGTGAGCCTCCCCCCGGCTGGGGGTGAGGTCACGTACCCGACGCGGTGGAGAACCGCTCTAACGCCTATGGGGGTTAGAGCGTGGCCGGCCCGTACGGCATGTTCGGCGCCGAGGGATCGCACGCGACGCAGCGCTCCGACGCGACAGCACTCCTGCCGTCGGCCCCGATGGGCACGCTCATCGGATCGTTCGATGGCACGACCGGTTCCCGATCTGCCTCGGTCCGACGGGCGTCACGGCATCGCGGCGCAGATGAAGCTCACCACATGCACGGCACCCGCCTGCACGGTGATCGTGGCCGTCGAGTCGCCGCCCTCGCGCAAGGCGCAGCGCTGGCCCGTGGTCGCCGTGGCCCGCACCGTCGCCTCGCCGGGCGCCACGCCGGGAACGCTCACGAAGCTGGCCCCGCCCGCGACGAGGCTGTCCCCGATGCGCGGCATGCCCGCGGCGTCGAAGACGAACGACGGACCGCGGGCGCCGTCGACCGACGCACCGGCCCCCACCGCCGCGCGCAACGACGGGGTGTCGAGGCCCGCCACCACGAGGCCGGTGGTGCCATCGTCGGTGATCCCCAGGGCGCCGAAGACCGCGCGGGCCACGGCGCGCGACGCCGCGAAGGACACCAGGGTGAAGTCTCCGCGCGCCGTGCGCCCGTGGAGGTGCAACGGCGCGTAGCCCGCGGCCTGCACCACCACCTCGAAGGGCTGCTGCGCGGGCAGGGGCACGGTGACCGCTCCATCGGCGAGGGACTGCGCAGGCTCACCGTTGCCCGGGTCGAGCGTGCCCGCAACGCCGCGGCGCGTGACGGCATCGATCACGCGGAAGGTGACTGCCACCGTCTCCGCGGCGTCGGTCGCAGCGTCGGTCGCAGCGTCGGTCGCAGCGTCGGTCGCAGCATCGGTCGCAGCATCGGCGGTTGTGTCGGGGGTGACCGTCGGACCCGGGCTGCACGCGCACGCTCCGAGAGCGAGCCATACCGGGAGCGCTGCAAACCATGATCGATGGGAAGGACGAAGTGGGCGCATCGGACTTGCGATAGGGGCTGCGGGAGGGGCCGCTGTCAAGGCCGCCGCGCGGCGCAGCGGCCGCGCCAGAAGCTCTCGACGGCGCATGCGCTCCGACCCGACGCGGTCCGGCATCCCGCGATCGCGCCCGCTGCGCCGTTCGGGCCATCGCGAGGCGATCGGTGCGTAGACACCACCCCGAGCCGAGTCGTAGCGTGGAATGAATGCCGCTGCCTCTTGGCGAGGCGCACGAGTCGACCACGGAGGAGAGCCCGATGACTGTGAAGAATCTTGCGATGGGGTTGACGATCACGATGGCCCTGGCCGCTTGTGGGAGCGACGGGAGCTCGGATCAGGATTTCCGCACCGGGTGCACGGTGGATGGGCAATGCGCGACCGGTCGGTGCCTGACGGGCGGCAACTTCCCGGGCGGGCTCTGCACCCGCGCGTGCAGCAGCAGCGCCGGCTGCCCGAGCGGCTGGAGCTGCATCTCGAACAGCAGCGGCGTGTGCATGCGCAACTGCGCCACCAACGTCGACTGCGCGAGCCTCGGAACGCAGTACGAATGCAACGCGGAGAGCCTCGAGGGCTCGTCGGGCGGGCAGCAGCGGGTCTGCCGCGGACGGTAGGAGCGCTTCCGCCCGGCGTCGGGCCAGCGGGCAAGGGACAGCCCCGCCAGCGCAGCTCTCCCGCGGCCACGCCAGGATCTCTCGACGACCCACCCGCCACTGCGAAGACCGGGTCACGGTTTCTCGGTCGACCCCGGCGAATCGGTGCCGATGACCGTGTCCCGTTTGGTCGTCCGAACGCCGACCAGGTGCCGTCCCGGGCCCCGTCGGCGCTGGTAGGGGATTCGGTGAAGTGATGGCGCAGCACCGGCAGAGCCGTACTGGCATGGATCCGCCCCAGAAGTCAGATCGCCTATTACCCGTAGTACCCGCTCTCGCGCGCGTTGCCATGAGCCTCCGGGACGCCGCCTTGACCGATTCCAACGCCCCACCCACGCCGCTTTCGCTGTCATCCGACGCACCGCGGCCCTGACCGTCCAGCACGTCTCTGGCGGTGTCCAGCCATCCCCTCCTCCATCACCGCTGATTACGGCCCGTCGCGCGCTCGACTCATCCGCGGCACCACCGGCTCCGGCGCTCGATGCGCCTGCAGAAAGTCCCGCGAAGGCGGGACGCTCACCCCCAGGCTCCCACTTCAGCGGTCGGCGTCCCCACGGCGGCCCAACCCATCAGAACAACGTCGAAACAAGCGTTCCGACGACGGGCGGCGTGCCCGCGAGATGTGCAGAAGCAATCGTACTTCAGTGCGCGGCGACGGGCGCGGGGACGCCTGCTCCGAACGCCAGGGCGCGCCAAAGCCCGTTGACGGTGGGCGGCGCTGTGGATGACCCTCCGCGCCGCTCTATGCGCCCCAACCCCCGCGGATCGCTGTTGGATCGGACGCCCTCGGAGATCGAGGGCTCTGCGTTTGCGAAGACCTACGCCCTGGCCCGGGTGGGCGGCGGCGACGACGCGGCCGATCCGCGGCTGCGGGGGATGAAGCGGGTGGCGTGGCGGGCGCAGCTGCTGGGCGACGCGGCGGAGCTCGAGGCCCTCCTCGGGGACGACGGCCACGCCGAGGTGGTGAGCCTCTGGATCGACCGCCGCGCCCTGCAAGACCGCACGCTGGCGACGGGGGCGATGCAGGCCTACGCGCGCTTCCTCGCCGACGCGGCGGGCGACGCGTCCCCGGAGGACCAGAAGTCCCTCGGCAACGTGCTGGCGGTGTCCTACGACCAGACGCGCACCTTCGCGGCGGTGCTGGAGGCCCTGGCGTGGGTCCCGCGGGACGGGGCGGGCGGGGCGACGGAGGTGTTCCTGGGCAAGCGCATGGAGGCTTCGGCGAGCTTCGCCAAGAAGACCGCGACGCTGGTGGTGCGCAACGAGGAGGGCGGCCGGCGGCTGCACGTCGGCGTGGCGACGCAGCGCGCGGTGTTCGACCTGGGGCAGCTGCTCTTCAGCCCGCCGGTGGGCTTCGCCAAGGGCGACCGCGCGGGCGTGGCCGGCTGGAAGACCCCGGAGATCGAGACGACCCCCTTCGGGCGGCGCTTCTCGCTGGAGCTCGACCGCTCGGGCAAGCCCGTGGGGCGCATCGCGCGCCGGTACTTCGGCTTCGCGCGCATCGCCCGCACGGCCAGGCTCGAGCTGCTCATCGAGCCCACCCGGGGGATGGTCGGCGTGGTGCTCAAGGTCGACCCCGACTGGATCGAGTCGTCGGACACCAGCTACTTCGCCGCCCTCGAGCTGCTCACGGCCTTCGTGGCGGAGGGCCTCGGCGACGCGCCCGACGCCCGAAGCCGCGTGGAGATCGGCGACCTCTTCTCGTGCGCCCCGGGCGACGACGACCTCTTCAACGCCATCAAGAGGGAGCTCCCCTTCGTCCTCAAGGGGAAGAACGGCGCGGCCACGGCGGTGTTCCTGGGGGAGGAAGACCGCGCGGAGGCCTCGCTCGACGAGGGTCAGGTGATGGTGCGGCTGATGGAGGGCTCCGACGGCTGGCTGGAGTGCGCCTTCCTGCTGACCGAGTACCTGGAGGCCATCGACGCCGTGGAGTGAGATTCGCCGCCGGGCGCCGTGTTACACACGATGGCGTCGTCGGCCCCGTCGGCCGACCGGAGAGGGTTCATCCCGATGGTCGGTCTCTCGCGTGGTGTGCTCGTCGCCGCTCTCACCGTCGCCGCGGGCTGCTCCGCCACGGACGGGCTCATCTACGGGGTCGACGCCTCGACCGGGGTCGACCGAGGCCGCTCCGCGGACGGCGCCCCGAGCGACCGCGGCCCGACGGGCGAGCGCGGCCCGCTGGTGGCCCTCGACCGACCGGCGACCGGTGACGCCGGGGAGATGGGCGGCGACGCGACGACGGGAGACGACGGCGCCGTCGGGGGTGACGGCGGAGCCGTGGGGGACGGGGGCAGCGCGGCCGACGGATCGGTCGCGACGCCCTGCGGCCCGCGGGAGGTCTGCAGCGACGGCCTCGACAACAACTGCGACGGGCGCATTGACGAGGACTGCGTCTGCCTCCCCGGTACGACGAGCACCTGCTACGAGGGCCCGCCGTCGCGGGCGGGCGTCGGGGTGTGCAACCTCGGCACGCAGCGCTGCGAGGGCGACGGCGAGTTCGGCCGCTGGGGCGCGTGCGCGGGCTCCGGGCAGCCGCAGCCGGTGCGCTGCGGCGAGGGGCGCGACTTCGCCTGCACCGGCGTGATCGACGAGGGCTGCGCGTGCGCCGCGGGGGCGACGCGGCCCTGCTACGGCGGCCCGATGGGCACCAGCGGGGTGGGCACCTGCCGCGGGGGCACGCAGTCGTGCTCGGTGAGCAAGGGCGTGGCGGCGTGGTCGGCCTGCGAGGGCGAGGTGACGCCCGCGCCCGACCAGTGCGACGGCGTCGACCGCGACTGCGACGGCGACGTGCTGACGGGCTGCGGGTGCACCGTCGGCACGAGCCGCGGGTGCTACGCGGGCCCGATGGGGACGGCGGGCGTGGGCACCTGCCGCGAGGGCGCGTCGCGCTGCGTCGCGGGCGCCGGGGCCCTGGGGGCGGAGTGGGGTCCGTGCGCGGGCGAGGTGCTGCCCGCGATGAACCTCTGCGACGGCATCGACCGCGCCTGCACGGCGATGCCCGCGGAGGGCTGCGAGTGCACCGCGGGCGCCACGCGGCCGTGCTACTCGGGCGCGGCGGGCACCCGCGGGGTGGGCGCCTGCCGCGACGGCGCGCAGGCGTGCGCGGTCGCGGGGGGCCGGTCGATGTGGGCCGCGGCCTGCGCGGGCGAGGCGCTGCCCGCGGCGGCGGAGGTGTGCGGCAACGGGGTCGACGACAACTGCAACGGCGCGGTCGACGAGGGCTGCGGCGGCACGCTGACGTGCCCGGGCAACCAGTCGGTCCCGGCGGGGTCGGCGATCTCGCTGACGGCCATGGGGGTCGGGCTGCGCAACGTGTCCTGGACGCTCGTCTCATCGCCCGCGGGCGGCGCGGGCTCGGTGGTGTGGGCGCCGGCGCCGCCCACCGCCCTCACGGAGCGCTTCACGCCCTTCATCGTCGGGGACTACGTGCTGCGGGTGAGCGGCACCGACGTCGCGGGGCGCGTGATCACGTGCATGTTCACCGTCACTGCGCTGCCCCACGGGCTGCGCGTGCAGCTCTCGTGGAACGGCGCGGGCGACGTCGACCTCCATGTGCACAACGCCAGCAACACGGCGTGGTTCAACGGCGACGACTGCTACTACGGCAACCTCCGCCCAGCCTGGGGCGCGGTGCTCGACTTCGACAACACCTCCACGGTGGGCCCGGAGAACACCCGCCTCGACGCGCCCGCGGTGGGATCGAGCTACGTCGTCGGCGTGCACAACTACGCCCGCGCGCAGGGGCGCGTCGCGACGGTGCAGATCTTCTGCGGCAGCACGACGAGCACCACGCCGACGGGGACGTACATGAGCCGGGCGTTCACCCTCGGGGGGTCGGGCAACTGCGCCAACAACGACTTCTGGCGGGTGGCGCGCGTGACCATGACCTCGGCGACGACCTGCACCATCACCCCCCTCAACACGTACACCACGGGAAGCGGCGCCTGCGGCTCGCTGTGAAGGTGCGCCACGCCCACCCGTAGGCCCCGCGGAGCCTTCGAGTCCCCTGTGGAGGGGTACTACGGCATCAGCCGCCGCACGCAGTTGCTGGTGCGCGCGTCGCACACGTACCCGGTGCCGCACGACGACCCGGCGCAGCAGCGCTCGTTGGCGTAACCGCAGGCCACGCAGCGCCCGGCCACGCAGCTGTTGGGGTTCTCGCAGGGGTACGGAAACTGCCGCGGGTCGGTGCAGCAGATGCCGTCGCGCGCCCCGCACGCGGCGCAGGTGCCGCCCGCGCAGGTGCTGCCCGCGAGGCAGCTGTCCGCCGCGCAG
>CAIOSS010000809.1 GCA_903860995.1 uncultured delta proteobacterium
CCACCTGCAGCGCCTCGGCGACCCCGGCGACCTCATCGATCTCCTGCGCGAGCGCGTCGGCGTCCAGGGCCCACCCGGGCAGCAGCGTGCGCTCCCCGGGGCCCGTGGGCGCCAGGACGAAGCGCGTCACCGCGGGAAAGCGCGCGTGCAGCGCGCGGAGCCGCGACGCCGCGGGCGCCAGGCCCCGCGCCATGGGCAGCCGCCCGACCACCTCGAGGCCGGCCGCGAGGCAGGCCGCGATGCCCTCGAACACCTCCGCCGCCTGCGTCTCCGCGCCGGCGACGCGCGCGTGCGTCGGCTCATCCGTCGCGACGACGGTGACCACCACCTCGTCGAGCCCGTCGGCGCGCAGGAGCGGCGCGACGCCCTCGACGGCGAAGTGCGTGGCGTTGGTCTCGAGGCCCACCGCGCGGGCCCCCTGGGTCCGGGCGTGTCGCACCAGCGCGCGCAGGTCCGGGTGCAGCATCGGCTCGCCGCCGGTGAAGACCACCGTCGAGCCTCCCTGCGCCGCGGCGGCGGTCTCCGCGAGCAGGCGCTCGGTCGGGAGGTCGCCCTGCGTCGTCGAGATGCGGTCGCAGAACCCGCAGCGCTGGTTGCAGCGTCGCGTGATCAGTACGTGGCGTGACCCCGTGGTGGCCACAATGGGCGCCGGGGCGCCGCGCATCCATTGTTTCTGCGCCATTTTCTCGATGCTAGTCGCTCGTCTCCAGCCCGTCCAAGATCCTCTGGGCTTCGCTTGACCCTGCGGAGTTCGAAGGGCTATGGCGGTGGACTGCGATGGGCTGCGACGTCGAGGCGTTTCGCGCGACCTACTTCCGGGGCATCGCGGTGCCGAGCGAGCGTGCGGGCGGCTGGTCCCTCGTCGAGGTGCTCGACGACCCGATCCGCCCCGCCATCGACCTCGTCGCGGAGAACGAGCGCGGGCAGCGGGTGATCGTCTACGTCGAGCGCAAGACCGACGGCGCGCACCGCCTGCTGTCCACGCGCTTCGTGAGCCTCTCGTACTACAAGGTCGACCGGGCGATCGACGACGCGACCGCCGCGGCGCTGGTGCGGGGCATCGGCGCGCTGCTGCGCAAGCGCGAGGTCGCGCTCGGCGCGGCGGACGTCGACGCGGTGTTTCGCGCGACGTACACGGCGGGCGTCCCCATCGGGTCGTGCCTTGAGCTGCGCATCAACCGCGACTGCAACGAGGAGTGCCTCTTCTGCAACACGCCGCCGGACTCCAACGCGATCCTCGCGGACCGCGGCGCGGTGCTCACGGAGCTCGCGCAGCAGTACGCCCTCGGGTATCGCCGCGTCACGCTGACGGGCCGCGAGCCCACGCTCGACCCGCACCTCGAGGAGTACATGCGCGCGGCGAAGGCCCTCGGCTACGAGGAGGTGCGGATGCAGACCAACGGCACCACGCTCGCCAGCGCCGCGCTGCTGGCGCGGCTCGTCGCCGCGGGCCTCGACGCCGTGCAGGTGTCGCTGCACACGTTTCGCGCGGAGACCTTCGCGCGGCTCGTCGGCAAGGCGTCGCTGCTCCCGAAGGCGCTGCTGGGGCTGCGCAACATCCTCGAGACGCCGTCGCTGCGCTGCGAGGTGCTCTTCGTGATCACCACGCTCAACCTCGACGAGCTGGAGTCCTTCGTCGAGACCATCGCGCAGGAGTACGCGTCGCCGCGGCTGCGGCTCACGTTCTCGCCGGTGGCGCCGGTGGGCTGGGGCGAGGGGCGCATCGACCTCATGCCCCGGCTCGCGGCGCTGGGCCCGGCGCTCGCGCGCGCCCTCGGGCGCTGCGCGCAGCACGGCATCGAGGCCAGCATCCCCCACC
>CAIOSS010000810.1 GCA_903860995.1 uncultured delta proteobacterium
CCGTCCCTACGGGAGAGAGTTCTCGCTGCGGAGGGGCGGGGCTTGCCCCGCCCGCATCGGCATCGAGTGGTTAGCCCCTATGCCGGGCCAGCCTTCGGGCGGCCGGGTGCGACCTACGCCGTGGGGCCCGTGCCGACCTGGACGCGCCCCGTCACGGACGGAGACCCCGTGCGGGTGGTGGGCGTTGCCTCGCGTGGGGTCGAAGCCCGCGCCTCGCTGGCCGACGCGCGCTGCCGGGCGATCGAGCGCGAGCGCCCCTTCTCCTGGTACCTCATCGCCGGGGACGCTCAGCTGATGCCGTAGCCCTTGAGCTTCTTGTGCAGACCCTCGCGGGTGATGCCCAGGGTCTTGGCGGTCGCGCTCTTGTTGTTGCCGTGCTCGCGCAGGGCCTCGATGAGCAGCCACTTCTCGATGTGCTCGATCATGTCCTTGAGGGTGCCGCGCGGCGCCCGGATCTTGTCGAGCAGACCCTCGATCTTGCGGATGCGCGGCGAAAGGTGCTCCGCCATCACGTAGCCGCCCGGATCGCATTGGATCACCAGCCGCTGCACCTCGTTCTCCAACTCCCGCACGTTGCCCGGGAAGTCGTAGGACATCAGCAGCTCCATCGCCTGCTGCGAGAAGCCCGCGACGGGCTTGCCGAGCTCGTGCGTGTAGCGCTTCAGGAAGTGGGCGGCCAGCACGGGGATGTCCTCGCGCCGCTCGCGCAGCGCCGGGATGCGCACCGGGAACACCTGGAGGCGGTAGTAGAGGTCCTGCCGGAAGCGGCCCGCGGCGACTTCGTCTTCGAGCTTGCGGTTGGTGGCCGCCACGATGCGCACGTCGACGTTCTTCACGACGCCGCTCCCGAGCGGGCGCACCTCGCCCTCCTGGAGCGTGCGCAGGATCTTCGCCTGCAACCCGAGGGGCATCTCGCCGATCTCGTCGAGGAAGAGCGTGCCCCCGTCGGCCAGCTCGAAGAGGCCCTTCTTGTCCTCCGTCGCGCCCGTGAACGCGCCCTTCTTGTGCCCGAAGAGCTCGCTCTCCAGCAGGGTCTCCGGCAGCGCCGCGCAGTTCTGCGCGATGAAGAGCCGGTCCTTGCGCCGCGACTGGTAGTGCACCGCGCTCGCGACGAGTTCCTTGCCGGTGCCCGTCTCGCCCTCGATCAGCACGCTTACCCGCGTGTCGACCACCTTGGCCATCTTCTCGAAGAGCGACTGCATCGCCTTCGAGTCGCCGATGATCCCCTCGAACTTCTTCTGCGCGCGCTGCTTGAGGAAAGAGTTCTCCGTGCGCGCGCTCATCTCCGCCTGCTTCACCTGCCGGTAGAGCCGCGCGTTGTGCACCGCCAGGCTCGCCTGCTGGCCCACCAGCATCAGCAGGTCGAGGTCGCGGTCCTTGAACATCCCGGGCTGCGCGCGGTTGTCCACCTGCAGCACCCCGAGGATCTCCTCGCCCCGCCAGAGCGGCACCCCCATCGTGGAGAGGATCTTCGCTCCCATGATGCTCGCCGTCTCGCCTACCTCGCGCATGGCATCCGCGGCCAGCACCGCGGCGCGCTGCTCGACCACCTTGCGCACCACGCTCTTGGAGATGGGCACCGCCTCGCCGCTCTTGTCGGTGCGCCCGCGCACGCGCGTCGTCACCGCCACGTAGGTGGGCTTGTCGCCGCTGTCGTCCCGCAGCGCCAGCGTGAGGTGCGTCGCCTTGGGCACCGCCTCGAAGACCGCCGCCTCGATGGCGTCGAAGACCTCGTCGAGCTCGATGGCCCCGGTGAGCATGCGCAGCACCGACAGCAATCCCTTGAGCGAGCCCGGGTCGCTCTCGACGGTGCGCTGCACCTCCGCGACGGTCTCCACCGGGCGCATCACGAGCACCTTGGCCTCGGGCTCCTCCACCGCCTGCACGGTCGCCGCGCGCAGCACCGACGAGCCGTCGGCCCGCGGGGGAATGGTCGCCGTGAGCATCGAGCCCGTCGTCGGCAGGAAGGGCGTCGTCGCTGGCAGCACCGCGATGGACACCCCCACCAGCACCGGGCGCTCGTGGTCGCCCAGCTGCAGCCGGTCGCCGTGCTTGAGCGCCAGCTCGAAGCCCACCGTGGAGTCCACCGGCAGCGTCTGCTTGCCGCGGATGACCCGCGACCCGTTGGTGCTCTTCAGGTCGCGGTAGCGCACGGCGCCGCTCGCGGACTCGAGGGTGATGACCCCGTGCGAACCCGACACGTGCCAGTCGGGGAGCAGCAGGTCGGAGCTGGGCGCCCGGCCCAGCGTGATCTCCTCCGCGTCGTGCTCGAAGACCCGACCCTTCGCCTCGCCCTGCTCGACCTCCAGACGGATCACGCCAACAACCCTAGTCCCCCGGCGACCCGGGACACAACATCAGCCATCGAGCCGCACCAGACCCATCGCCGCCAGCAGCTCCAGGGGCGGAGGCTCGAGGCACGCCACCATTGGGAGGTAGGCCTCCGCGAAGCCGCGGACCATCAGCCGCGCCCCGTACTCCAGCATCCCGCGCCGGGCGCGCGCCTCCATCGCGCCGAGCGCGCTGTCGATGTCGAGCACCGTCACTACGTCCGCCGGGGCCCGCCCGCCGGATTGCACCACCGCGTCGCGGAAGGTCGACAGGGCCGCCCGGGTGCGCACGTACTCGCTCTGCGCGCCGCCCACGTCGCGCACCCAGCGCTCGCCGGTCATCGGCACGCCCGCCCCGAAGCCCCGCAGCTCGCGAAACCACCGCCGCGCGCTGTCGACCAGCGGCTTCTCCGGCGTCGCCCCCTGCTTGAACACCCCGATGGCCTTGCGCAGCGTCACCCGCGCCTCGTGAAACTCCCCCTTGGCGTAGAAGCCCGCCACGGCGCCAAGCCACACCGCCGTCGAGCGCCCGCGCAGCAGGGCTTCCGGCGGGAGCTCCGTCAGCACCGAGGCCGCCGTCACGTCGCCGCCGAAGTACAGCCGCATCAGGGCCGACCAGAGCCGGGCCTCCTCGTCGTCGGAGTCGATGGCCAGCGCCGCCCGCGCGCACTGCAGCGCCCCCATGAACTCCCCCTGCGCCGCGAGGGCCACCGCGAGGGAGCGCTCGATGCACCCCACCGACGGGGCCAGCGAGCGCGCCGCGATGAGCGCCCAGGAGGCCTCCGCGGCGTGGGCCAGCACGTCCGGCGAGCGCAGCGCGAGCATGCCCAGCGCCACGTAGGCCCCGGCCGCGTCGGGCCACCGCGCGATGGTCTCCAGCAATCGGCGGCGGGCGCCCTCGTGGTCGCCGGCGAGCCCGCGCGCCACCGCCGCCCCCACCGCGGCCCGGGGGTCGCCCTCCTTCGCGGCCGCGTCGAAGCACACGGCGCAGCGAGAGATGGTGCCGGGCATGGCCCCGCGGTTCCACCCCTCGATGCTCTCGTGCAGGGCGTCGATGGCGTCGTCGAAGGCGCTCATCCGATGACCTCGTCGAGGGCGCTGCCCAGCATCGAGGCCCCGTGCAGCCGGTGGTAGACCCGCAGCACGTCGCCGGCCCAGTGGTCGACGCGCGACCGGGCCTCGCGGTCGTGCACGAACCAGTCGACCAGGAAGCCCCCCACGAGCGCGCGCGCCTCCTTGGCGGCCTTGGTCATCTCGGGGCCCAGGGTCTCGTGCTCGGCGCCCTCGTCGTGCGGCTCGTAGAGCGCCGCGCTCAGCCAGGCGCGCACCGCAGCGGCCGCGTGGTCCTTCGCGGCGGCGCAGCGGAGGTGGTCCCATCGATGGGCCCAGGGCTGCGCCACCAGCTCGGCGAGCTCGCGCGCCAGGACGTGCATCACCCGCGGCGCCACGGGCTGCAGGCCCTCCAGCGCCAGGCTGGCGTACTCGGTCATGCGCGACTTCGCGGCGTCGTCGCCCACCAGGAAGAGCCCCGCCGACACCAGCCACGCGTCCGCCGCGGGGAGCGACTCCACCCGGATCTCGCGCAGGGTGTCGAGCGCCGACCACCGCCGCGCCAGCACCAGCTCGAACCACGCCCGCAGCGCCGTGAACGACTCCGCGTCGCGCGTGCCGGCGAACTCCTTCTCCGCCGCGCAGAGCCGCGCGAAGGTCTCCGGGAAGGTGTACCGCTCGGCCCCGCCCACGGCCACGGTGCGCAGCGCGTCGGCCCGCAGCGAGGGGCAGTCCAACAGGGGTTCGCCGAACTCCGCCCGCACGGCGTCGCCCGCCCCGAGCAGCCCCGCGGCGGCGAGCGCGACCCTCCCCCAGGAGGCCGGCGCGGCCCCGGACTGGATGGCCTCGGAGAGGTAGGTCATCGGGCGCGTGCCGAGGTTGGGGTGCAGGAGCATCGTGGCGAGGCAGTCCATCGCGCCGGGGTTGGCCTCGGTGGAGTACGCCCGGGACACCAGGGCGACGACCCGTCGGGCCTCGTCGTCCGTGGCGCCCCAGCCGAAGAGCGGAACGTACCGCCCGTGGTGCAGCGCCGACTCCGTCTCCGGGTCGATGGGTGCGCGCGGGATCTCGATCGGGGACGCCGCAGCATGCCAGGGCAACGGGTCTACGAGCCAAGGCGGGGGCGGCACAATCACGGCAACACAGGCATCGTACCACCGACCGGGCGGCGCCGGGTCGGTGTTGTTGCGCGCCCGCTACGCGCCGGTGCGGAAGTGCATCACGTCGCCGTCCAGCACGACGTACTCCTTGCCTTCGAGGCGCAGGCGGCCCGCGTCGCGCGCGCCCGACTCGCCCTTCAGGCGCACGAAGTCGTCGTAGGCGATGGTCTCGGCGCGGATGAAGGTGCGCTCGAAGTCCGTGTGGATGACGCCCGCCGCGACGGGCGCGGTGTCCCCGGCCTGGATGGTCCAGGCGCGGGCCTCCTTCGGGCCCACCGTGAAGTAGGTGCGCAGCCCGAGCAGCGCGTAGGCCTCGCGGATGAGCCGGTTGAGCCCCGGCTCCTTGAGCCCGAGGGTGTCGAGGAAGTCCTTGCGGTCGTCGGCCGCGAGCAGGGCGATCTCGCTCTCGATGCGCGCGGAGATCACCACCGAGCGGCTGCCGTCGCGGGCGGCGCGCTCGGCCACCTTGGCGGACAGGTCGTTGCCCAGGTCCGCCGAGGCCTCGTCGACGTTGCAGACGAAGAGCGAGGGCTTCGAGGTGAGCAGCTGCAGCATGCGCCAGGCCTTCTCGTCCTCCGGGGCGATGACCGCGGCGCGGGCCGGGCGGCCGGAGTTGAGCAGGTCGAGGGCGACCTTCACGAGGCGCAGCGTGGAGATGGCCTCCTTGTCGCCGCCGCGGGCGCGCTTCTCCAGGGTGATGGTGCGCTTCTCGAGGCTCTCCAGGTCGGCCAGCATCAGCTCGGTCTCGATGATGTCGAGGTCGGAGATGGGGTCGACGCGGTTCTCGACGTGGATGATGTCGTCGTCGATGAAGCAGCGCGCGACGAAGGCCACGGCGTCGCAGTCGCGGATGTTCGCGAGAAACTGGTTGCCGAGGCCCTCGCCCTTGGACGCGCCGCGCACGAGGCCGGCGATGTCGACGAAGTTGATGCGCGCCGGGATGATCTCCTTCGAGCCGACGATCTTCGC
This sequence comes from uncultured delta proteobacterium, assembly GCA_903860995.1. Classification (GTDB taxonomy): domain Bacteria; phylum Myxococcota_A; class Polyangia; order Polyangiales; genus SCUS01. The sequence goes on from CAIOSS010000810.1 coordinate 5,510, forward strand.
CAGAA
>CAIOSS010000811.1 GCA_903860995.1 uncultured delta proteobacterium
CGCTCGCCGTCGGCGTCGACGCGCAGCACCGCCCCGGGGCGGCGCCCGACGGGGCTGTCGAGGTCGAGCGCGCCGAGGCCGGCGAGCTGCGCGAACTGCCCCGGCAGCCGCGCGTGGCGGGTGCCGACGAGGTCGCGCGCGAAGTGTTCGAGCAGCGCCTCGGCGTCGGCCTCGGCGGCGTCCGCGAAGCGCCGAAGCGACTCCACGAGGTAGGCCTTCGCGGCGGGCGACGCGGCGGCCTCGCGCGCGAAGGCCGGCGGCAGGCTGCGGCGGCCGTGCACGTCCGAGAGCGCCCAGCGGCCGAGGGCCTCGGCGATGAGCTCGGTCCACGAGGTGAAGAGCGCGCCGAAGGTGACGTGCAGCGAGTGCCCGCCGCCCTCGCGGGTGCGCGCGTCGTGCATGAGCCCGCGGGGGATGTAGAGCAGGTCGCCCGGGTCGAGGTCGAACTCCTGCGAGAGCGGCCCGCAGGCGGTCTCCTTCGGGTCGAACTCCTGGCGGCGCAGCGGCAGCTCGACGGCCTGATCGTAGAGCATCCAGCGCTTGGAGCCCTCCACCTGCGCGACGAACACGTCGTGGCTGTCGTAGTGGGGGTGGAAGCCCTGGGCGTTGCCGGGCGTGAGGTAGATGTTCGCCTGGAAGCGGGTGCTGAGGTCGTGCTCGAGGGCGCGCACGCACTCGAAGAGCGGTTGGTGGTGGGCCTCGAGCTGCGCGAGCACCATGGTGGCGCCGGCATCGTAGAGCTTGAACAGCTTGACCACGTCGATGAGGCCGCTCGGGAAGGTGTACTCCTCGGGGGCGATCTTGCGGCGGTGGTCGACCAGCGAGACCGACGGGTGGTGCAGGTCGTTGGCGCCGAGGTAGCGGTCGATGTCGCCCAGCGAGAGCAGCCCGGAGAACGCGCCCGGGCGGTCGCGGCGCAGCACCAGCGGCGCCCGCTCCCAGTGGTCACGGAAGAACGCGTCGACCGGCTGCGGATCGAGCATCCGCGCCAGCGTGGGGAAGGTCATGGTCATAGGTGGTGGCGTGCGGAGTGGCGGAGGAGGGAGCGTCGCGCTCGCGTCTCTACGGGGCGCGACGGCGGATCACCAGCGGCGGCCGCGGCCGTGGGCCACACCGTCGGCCCATTGACCCGAGTCGGAGTCCGTGATGCCGGTGCGCCCGAGGCGCGCGGTGCCGCGGCCATTGTTCACGGGGTCGGAGCCCGCGCCCGCGTCGCCGTCGGTGAGCCCCGTCACGCCGCCGCGGCCATAGTGCCCGCGGCCGCCGTTGACCGGGTCGGAGTTGGTGCCCGAGTCGCCGTCGGTGAGGCCCGTCTGCACGCCGCGCGGTCCGCCGCGGCCGTTGCTCACCGGGTCGGCGTAGGCGCCCGAGTCGCTGTCCGTCAGGCCCGACTGCTGCCCGCCCTGGACCATCACGGCCTGCGGCTGCTGCTGCACTACGTAGCCTTGCTGCGGCTGCGGACCGGTCTGGATGGGCTGCGGGTTGGCGACGATGCACCCGCCGAGGGCCTTGGCGGCGCCGCCGAGCACGGTGGCGCTCAGAAGCGCGAGCACCGAGCGGCGCGCCGGGGTCTGCTCGACGATCTCGTCCTCCGAGAGGGTGGTGGTGACAGCGGGCTTCTTCGTTTGGTCGGACATGGCTTGCGGCTCCCTGGC
>CAIOSS010000812.1 GCA_903860995.1 uncultured delta proteobacterium
GCAACTGGCGTCGCGCGGGCTGGTGGCGGAGGTCGGCGGGTTCAACCTGCACGCGTGCGTGCGGGTGGCGGGGGACGATCGCGACGGGCTCGAGCGGCTGTGCCGCTATATGGCGCGGCCTGCGGTGGCGGCGGGGCGCGTGTCGCGGCTGCCGGATGGCAACGTGGCCTATCGGGCGAAGTCATCGCGCAGCGCGGGCGCGACGCATCGGGTGATGACGCCGATGGAGTTCATGGCGCGGTTGAGCGCGCTGGTGCCGCCGCCGCGGACGCCGCTGGTGCGCTACCACGGGGTGCTGGCGCCGCACTCGCCGTGGCGGGTGGCGGTGGTTCCGTTGCCGCCGGTCGACATCGCGGCGGGGTGTGGGCGCACGGCGGCAGCGCCCATGCGGGCGGGCACAGGGAGGACCGGAGCGGTGACGGCGATGGGGGCGGGCGCGCGTGGAGGCGCGGTGCCGATGCCGAGCGGGCGCATCGAGTGGGCGCGCCTGATGTGGCGGGTATGGGCCGTCGACGTGCTGCTGTGCCCGGGGTGCGGCGGACGCATGAAGATGATCGCGGCGCTGACCGAGCGGGCCGCGATCGTGCGCATCCTGGAGCACCTGGGCGTGTCGACCGAGATGCCGCGGATGCGGCGCTCGCGCGACGGGCCGTAGAGAGCCACGCAGAAGCGGGTGATCCGGGCGGGGCCGTCGACGGGGGAGCGTCGACGGTGCAGGCCGCGGTGTGTCCCGTGGCGTACGGGACGGGCGCGCGGGGCGTTGGAATCGGTCAGCGAGCTCTCCCGCGGCCACGCCGGGAGCTCTCGACGAAGCACCAGCCACTGCGAAAATCGCGTAAAGGGGAATTTCGTCGACTCCCGCGAACCCATGCCAAAGGGCCTGAGCCGTTGGTTTCCCTATGCACCTGGTGGCGGAGGTCAGCGGATTCAACCTGCACGCGAATGTGCGGGTGGCTGCGAAGGACGCTCGGGCTCAGGGCGTGGGCGCAGCGCCGCCCGCACGCACGCGTTGAAAGTGATTGAACTGGTTGTTGTTTACGAGGTGGCCCGCCATCTCGCGGAACCGGAGCGGCGCCGCCGGGGCCGGCTCTCCGGTGCGGAGGTCGTGACCGAAGCTTGCCATGATCAGGAGTCGACGCGCGTCGCCCTGACCCTCCCACGCGCAGCGGGCCGACTGCACGGGCTGCCCCCACCAGCTGAACCCCGTGCACCGCGGCGTGCCGTGGAGGTCCTGAATCGCCCAGAGGCCGCCCTGAATCCCGATCGTCACGCCGCCCTCGACGATGGGTTGTGCCTCCGATTGCGTCGCGTCGGATGTGGGGGTCATATACAAGCGATCGCCATCGACGACCGCCGACCAGAATTGCAGCGGCTCGGAAACCGCGTGAGCGCGGCTCGTCGTCGTGAACTGATAGGTATCGGGCGTGCCGCTCCCACGGTTGGTGATCGTGGCAGCGCCCGCCGCGGTGAACGTCCACGTGCCCACTTCCCGTTGCGACCATGCACCGACCATCGCGGCGCGGAGGGCGGCGGCTCCGGCGGCATCGGTCACTTCACGCTCCCCGGCGCTCCACCGCACCGCGAAGCCAGACGCTTCGCCGCCAATCAGCATGTCGGAGAAGGCCCTGCCCCGGTTGACGCCGCAGCGTGCGATACCGGTGAACACGTTGTCGGCCGTCTCGACGCAGGTAAGGGTCTCCTGTGTCGCCGTGGCGCAGAGATCGATGAACCGCGTGCTGTAGGCCAGGCGCACCTCATCGATCGCGAGGCGCGACTGCTCGGCCTGCGCGCCGAGAAAGCTCATCATGCGCCCCACGTCCTCGA
>CAIOSS010000813.1 GCA_903860995.1 uncultured delta proteobacterium
CGCCTGGGCCGGCACCCCCGGCGCCCGCATGGTGCTCCCGACCTGGGCGCGCACCCACCACCGCGGCCGCGCGCTCGTCCAGTGGGTGGGCCCCGCCGCCGAGGCCCGCGCCCTGCGCTGGGGATTACCCCATGGGGTAAGCACACCCCCCGCCGCGCCCGCCGCCCGCGCGCCCGACCCCGCCGCCCACGAGCGCTGGACCGCCCTCGTGCGCGACGCCCTCGCGGCCAGGTCCGACGGCGCCGTCGCCAAGCTCGTCGGCGCGCGCCGGGTGCGCTGGACCCGCCCGGGCCCATGGCCCCTCGCGGAGGTGCTCGCGGGGCTCCCGGTGCACGACGGCGCCCGCTTCGCGATGACCCTCGCGCCCGGTGTGGTCTTCGTGGGCGCCACGCCCGAGCGCCTCGTCCTGCGGCGCGGCGACGCCGTCGAGGTCGACGCGCTCGCCGGGAGCCTCCCCCGCGGCGCCGACGACCCCGCGGCCGTCGCCGCCCTCCTCGCCAGCGCCAAGGACCGCCACGAGCACGCCCTCGTGGTCACCTTCATCGCCGACGCGCTGCGCGCTCTCGGCCTCGCGGTCGCCCACGACCCCGTCCCCTCGGTGCGCTCGCTCCCCTCGGTGCACCACCTCTGGACCCCGTTGCGCGCCCACGCCTCGCCCGCCCCCGACGCGCTCTCCCTCGCCGCGGCGCTGCACCCCACGCCCGCCGTCGCGGGCTCGCCCCGGGACGCCGCCCTGCGCTGGATCGCCCGCCGCGAGCCCGCCCCCCGCGGCTGGTACGCGGGCGCGCTCGGGTGGTGCGACGCCCGCGGCGACGGGTGCTTCGTAGTGACCCTGCGCTCGGCGGTGATCCGCGGCGGCGAGGCCTGGGCCTACGTCGGCGCCGGGCTGGTGCCCGGGTCTGACCCGGAGGCCGAGTGGCGCGAGACCGAGGCCAAGCTCCGCACGGCGCGCGTCGCCCTCGAAGGACCCCGATGACCAGCACCCCCTCCGACCTCCACAGCGCCTGGGCCCGGTGGTTCATCAGCGCCCTCGCCGACTCCGGCCTCCGCGACGTGATCATCTCCCCCGGCTCGCGCTCCACCCCGCTGGCCCTCGCCGCCGCCGGGTCTTCCCGCGTGCAGTGCCTCCCGGTCGTCGACGAGCGCGCCGCGGCCTTCGTCGCCCTCGGCCAGGCCCGGCTCACGGGCCGCGCCTCGATGCTCCTCTGCACCTCCGGCACCGCCGGGGCGCACTACCTCCCGGCCCTCATCGAGGCCGCGCAGGCCTTCGTCCCCGTGCTCGTGGTCACCACCGACCGCCCGTGGGAGGCCTACGACTGCGCCTCCCCCCAGACCATCGACCAGACCGACCTCTTCGGCCGCGTGGTGCGCCACCGCGCCGAGCTCGGCCTGCCCGACGCCTCCCCCGAGGCCCTCGCCGCCGTCGGCCGCATCGCCGCCCAGGCCCTCGCGCTCACCCGCTCCCCGGCGCCCGGCCCGGTGCACGTCAACGCGCGCTTCCGCAAGCCCCTGGAGCCCGTCGCCGTGTCCGCCCCGGAGCCCTGGTCCGCCGGGCTCGCGCGCCTCGTCGCCCTCGGTGCGCCGCGCACCTTTACCCCGGAGTGTATTCCCTCGGCCGAGGGGGTGGCCGCGCTCACCGACCGCCTCGCCCACGCCCGCCGTCCGCTCTTCGTCTGCGGCCCCACCCTCACCTGGGGCGGCGCCGCCCGCGAGGCCCTCTTCGCGCTGGCCGCCGCCGTGGGCGCGCCCGTCGTGGCCGAGTCTTCCAGCGGCTACCGGCACGTGGAGTCCTCGGGCGGCGCGCTGGTCGTCCCGGGCCTCGACCTCGCGGCGCGCAGCGAGCGGTGGCGCGCGGCGCACCCGCCCGACGTGGTGGTCGCGTGGTCGCTGCCGCCCACCTCGCCTGCGCTCACGGCCTGGATCACCCACCCCGCGGTCGAGCGCTGGGTGGTGGCGCCGCAGGGCTGGTCCGACCCGACGGGCGACGCGCGGGCGCTGCTCTGGGGCGAGCCCGAGGCGGTGGCGCACGCGGTACTGCTAGGCCTGGGCGCGCG
>CAIOSS010000814.1 GCA_903860995.1 uncultured delta proteobacterium
CATCCTGGCGCCGGGCACCGTCGTGAAGAGCACGACGAACTCGGCCTTCCGCAGCATCTCCTCGGTCACCTCTCCCTCGGCCGCGCGCCGCGCGCGCGCTCGGGCGCCGAAGACACCGCGGCCGCCTGCACCGACGGCGTCGACAACGACTGCGACGGCTTCCGCGACTGCAGCGACTTCGACTGCCCCCGCGCCACGTGCCCCCGCGACGGCGGCACCGCCTCCGACGCCCCGCGCTGTGACTCCGGCGGCTCGCGCGAGAACACCAACGCCGAGTGCAACGACGGCATCGACAACGACTGCGACGGCTTCACCGACTGCACCGACTTCTCCTGCCGCACCTGCGCCATCACCGTGTGCGTCGCCGACGGCGGCATCACCATCCCCGACGGCGGCGTTTGCCTCTGCCAGGGCGCCGAGTCATCCAACGCCGCGTGCGGCGACGGCATCGACAACGACTGCGACGGCTTCCGCGACTGCGCCGACTTCGACTGCGGAACGTGTCAACGAACGTGAGACAGTTTCGGTGAAAGATTACTGAGCCGTCTGCTCCTGCGCGGGGGTCGCACCCCCGCACCCGGCGGGTTCCTTGGGCGCGCAGGACGGCGGCCCGTCCTGCGTCCCTGCGGAACTCGTCTTCGGCGGGTTGATCCACGCCGCGGTGGGCGCCCGCGGCGCCCGTGGCCGACCGCGCACGAAGCGCTCGGGGTGTTCGGCGTACGCCGCCGCGAGCACGACGTCGCGGGCCGCGAGGCGCTCGCCGGTGCGCCCGTGATGGACGTCCGCGGGCGTCAGCAGGGCGAGGCCGGCGTGGTGATGCTCGTGGTTGTACCAGTCGAAGAACGGGCCGCAGAAGCCGCGCGCGTCCTCCAGCGACCCGAAGCGATCGGGGAAGTCGGGGCGGTACTTGAGGGTCTTGAACTGCGCCTCCGAGTACGGGTTGTCGTCCGAGACGTGAGGCCGCGAGTGCGTCTTCTCCACGCCCAGATCGCAGAGCTTCTGCGCCACCGTACGCGAGGTCATCGACGAGCCACGATCGGCGTGCAACGTCAGCTGGCCCCGCTCGATCCCCTGCCGGCGACAGGTCTCCTCGATGAACTCCTCGGCCAGCGCCGCCGACTCCCGCTGGGCGATCATCCAGCCCACCACGTAGCGGCTGAACACGTCGAGGATCACGTACAGGTAGTAGTAGGTCCACTTGCCTGCCCCCCGCAGCTTGGTGATGTCCCACGACCACAGCTGGTTGGGTCGCGTGGCCAGCAGCTCGGGCCGCTGATAGGTCGGGCGCATCGTGAGCGCGCGCCGCTCGCGCACCTCCTTGTGCCGATGGAGTACCCGGTAGAGCGTGCGGATCGAGCCCAGGTAGCGGCCCTCGTCGAGCAGCGCCGCGTACACTTCGGCGGGCGCCTGGTCGGCGAAGCGGGGCTCGTGCAGCACGTCCAGTACGCGCTGCTCCTCGGCCTCCGACAGCCGTCGCGGCGAGCGCCGCGGAGGGGGCTCGGGCGTCGGCCCGGACCCTGCGACGACGGGCGCGTGCAGGCGATACCAGGTCGCCCGCGAGAGGCCGATGGCCCGGCAGACCGCGGCCACGCCGAGCATCGCCACGAAGGGCGCCGCGAGGGCGATCACCGCGTCTCTCCGCTCGGCGTCGGGTCGGTCGAGAACAGCCCCACAAGTTTTTTTTGCAGGGTCACGAGCATCTCGGCGCGCTCGGCCCGCAGGGTCATCTGGGTGAGCTGCTGCTCCAACTCGCGCACGCGCTCGGCATCCTTCGAGGTCGGGGCGGGCTTCGGCCCGCGACGCACGGGTGCGGCCTCGACCAGGGCGTCGGCCTCGCGGGCCCGGCGCCACTCGGTCAGGTGCGAGGAGTACAGGCCGTGCCGTCGAAGCAACGCCGCGAGCTGACCGGGCTCAGCGGCAGCCGCGTCGGCCTCGGCGAGGATCTTCCGCTTGAACGCGGGGCTGTACGTGCGGCGCTTCGCCTTGGGCGTGACCTCGGTCGGAGCGACGTTGGGCTTCTTCGTAACCATGTCCATGAGACCGTCTCCTGACCGCCCTGGTTCAGTAAACTCCCCGGCTGGGGTGTCTCACGGGTTATTGGCACGCAGGGCTGCTCGCGCTCCGACGGCGGCGTGGTCACGGTCTGCTCGGACGCCAGCGCCGACACCGGCGTCGCGCTCGACGTCCCCAACGGCTGATCGCTCCGCTCAGCGCGCGCCGCCCTGCCACGCGGGCATCCGCAACAGGGCGTTGTGCGTGGCCACCTCGGCCTGTTCGCGCGGCATCCCGTTGTAGTTCATGAACTCCTGCCCCGCGGGCGGTCCCGACTCGATCATCAATATGTTAGATCCGGCGGGCTCCGAGATCACCGAGGTCGACGACGGCCGCGGCACCTGCGCGACCGAGAGCGGCACCGTCAACCCCGACCTGCGCAACCTCGCCGCGGGCCGTTACACGGTGTGCATCCGCACGTTCAACACGATGGCGACACCGGGCCGACCTACCGAAGCCCCTCGGCGCCGCGAGGAGGCTTCGAGTACCAGTCGTGAAGAGAGCGCGTCGCACGCGATCGTTTCGCCGCGCTTCCTCTTGATCGTCTCCGATCGTGCTGACCCAACCGCCCGGATGGGTCGTCGGAGCCCAGCCGCCCATCGCTCAAGTCGTCCGATGGATCGCGAACCTCGGCGGCTACACCGGGAAGTCCTCCGGTGGACCACCAGGGTCCACGGTCCTCGCTCGCGGCCTACGAGAGGTCGAGGTCGCGCCCCGAATGCCTCGCCCACTGCGAGCGCTGAAGGGCGAGCGAGAAATGTGACCCATGCTCAGACTTCGGGAGAGGCTCCGGGGCGAGGGCGTATCCCTCGGCGCCGTCCGCGCTATCGTCGGCGGCGACGCGCCCCTACGTCTCAGCGAGGCCCCCGATGCACCCGACGGACTTTCACCCCGACCTCCGCGCCGCGGCGCGATGGCTCCCGCGCGGCGTCGTGAAGGCGTGGCTGCTGCCGCTCTTGCGACGAATCCCGGCACCGTCGCAGAAGCTCCCCGCGGGCGTCACCGTCACCGAGCGCCCCCTCGACGGACGCGGCACCGCCTCGCTTCGGATCCTTCGCAGCACACCCTCCGACGGCCCCCCTCGCCCCGCGGTGCTGTGGATCCACGGCGGCGGCTACGTGCTCGGACGCGCGACGACCGACGACGCCCGATGCGCGCACCTCGCGAAGCGCCTCGGGGCCACGGTGTTCTCCGTCGACTATCGCCTCGCGCCCGCGCACCCCTTTCCGACGCCGCTCGACGACTGCCTCGCGGCGTATGAGCTCCTCCACCGCGAGGCTGCGGCGCTCGGCGTCGACCCGTCGCGCATGGTCATCGCCGGTCAGAGCGCGGGCGGAGGGCTCGCCGCGGCCCTCGTGTTGCGCGCGCACGACCGCGGACTGCCGCCCCCCGCGATCCAGATCCTCGTCTACCCGATGCTCGACGATCGCACTGTGCTCCGCACCGTCGACGATCGCCTCCACCGCCTCTGGAACCCCGCCAGCAACCGCCTCGGCTGGACCTCGTACCTCGGCCGCGAGCCCGGCGGTGAGGGCATCCCGGACCACGCCGCGCCCGCGCGTCGCAGCGACCTCCGCGGCCTCGCCCCGGCATGGATCGGCGTCGGCACCGCCGACCTCTTTCTCGACGAAGACGTCGCCTACGCCACTCGCCTCCGCGAGGCCGGTGTGCCCGTGACGCTCGATGTCGTCGAGGGAGCATTTCACGGCTTCGACGCCGTCACGCCGGGCGCGCCCGTGAGCCGCCGCTTCTTCGACGCGCAGGTCGAGGCCATCGAGCGCGCCTTCGCGACGCCGCGCTCGCCTGCTGAGCGGCCTGCTTGCTGAGCGACAACTACATCGCCCCATTGGGCTGGGTGCCCCGCGAGGTCGCCGCGAGCGCCCCGGGCTGGTCACCGCGGGGCTGATCCCGCGGTGAGCGGCCACGGAAACGGACCCGGGGCGGGTCAGTTTCTGATGGCCAAAGTGGGCCGTGTTTCCGATGGCCATTGACACTACGTGTACGCGAGCGCCTTGACGCGGGCGCGCCAAGACGCCGACCCGAAGGGTCAGGGGAGAGGGCGCTCCGGCGGTGGGGTGGGAGCTTCTTCTGCGGGCGATGGAGGCGTGGCGGGGGTGGTCGGCGCCGGCGTGGCGTCGTATTGCGCGACCTGGAGGTCGAGCTTTTTCGGCTTCTGGGTGTCTGGTGCACCCCATCGAGGAGAGTGGCGACCGTCGCGGTTGGCGCGTGCAGAGGGTGAAGGTTTCCTGCCCATAGGGGCCGACGCTACCCCCTCGGCGTCCCGAACGCAGCCCCTCCCATGATTCCCGCATCGGAGCTTCCGTCGGATCTCGGTCGCACGAGGTACTCCCGCGACCGCGTCACAGACATGCCCGCATGGCGACGCACCGGACACCAGCGCCCGCCGCCGATACCCGACTGGCTCACCGTCGACGTCCCGCGGTCCGGCCACGGCCTGATCCCCGCGTCGGCGCCGCGCCTCGCGGACATCGCCGACTTCTGGTGCCAACGCCTGGACGAGCGACCGCTCGGCGTCTGGCTCACCGCACCCGAGACGCGAGCGAGAAGCCCGTCGCGCGCGGACCTCGGCGGCCCGCTTCCCCGGCGGCGACCGGTCACGTCGCGCGAACCTACCCGACGCTCGCAGCCAGGAGTCGCAGAAGTGTCCGCGTCGACGCGTTGCCCACGCCGAGGAGGAGCGCCACCGGGGTTGTGCCCCGCACGGCCGCGCGGTCGAGGAAATCCTTGTGCTTCCTGACGACGACGGCCCCCTCCGCGGCGGCGAGCCGCCAGATCTCTGCGTCGGGCATGCGCAACCCGTCCGGCAGGTCGACGACGTGCCGGGCCTCGTGACCATCGGTGCTCGACGGCCAGCGTCATGGGCCTCACGTTCACGAGCACCCGGGCGCCGAGCGCCGCGGACGCCGCGGCAGCGCGCTGATCTCCTGATACAAGTGCGACCGCAGAGGGCAGCGTGAGAAGTGAACATCGAGGCATCCTGGAGCGCATCGGGCGCACCCCGCTGGTGCCGCTGGAGCGCATCGCGCGGGGTCTGTCGGTCCCCGTGCTCGTGAAGTGCGAGCACATGAACCCGGGCGGCTCCATCAAGGACCGCATCGCGCTCGCCATCGTCGAGGACGCCGAGTCCCGCGGCGTGCTCCGGCCCGGGATGACGATGGTCGAGGCCACGGCGGGCAACACCGGCGTCGGGCTCGCGCTCGTCGCCGCCACGCGGGGCTACGGGCTCGTCTGCGTGATGCCCGAGAAGATGTCGATCGACAAGCGCGCGGCGCTCGCGGCACTCGGCGCCCGGGTGATCGTGACGCCCAACGCGCCGCCGTCGAGCCCCGACAACTTCCGCAGCGTCGCGCGGCGAATGGCGCAGGAGACCGGCTGGTTTCTCACCGACCAGTTCAACAACCCCGCGAACGTGCGCGCCCACGAGGAGACGACCGGCGCGGAGATTCTCGAACAGACCGGCGGGCGGGTCGGGGCCTTCGTCGCAGGCGCCGGCACGGGGGGCACCCTCACGGGCGTCGGACGGCGCCTGAAGGCGGCGCTGCCGGGCGTTCGCGTGGTGCTCGCCGACCCGCTGGGCTCCGGGCTCGCGGACTGGGTCGAGACGGGTCGCCTCGGCGCGGACGGCTCCTACGCGGTGGAGGGCGTCGGCGCGAGCGAGGTGCCCAACAACCTGCACCGCGAGGTGATCGACGCAGCCGAGCGGGTGAGCGACGAGGAGAGCTTCGCGATGGTGAGGCGCCTCGTGCGGGAGGAAGGACTCCTCGTCGGGGGCTCGGCCGGCACCAACGTGGTCGCAGCGCTGCGGATCGCAGCCCGCGGCGGCCTCGACGGACCGGTGGTCTCGGTGCTGCCCGACTCGTGGGATCGCTACCGCGCGAAGCCCTGGATGCAAGGGTGGGGGACGTGACGGAGCCGAGTGCGCTGCATGCGGCCCATCCTCTCCCGAAGCGCTGACGCGTGCGCCCGATCCGCGGGCGGACTCGCGTCGGAGGGTCCGCGGCTTTCCCGCGGCGACGCCGGGCGACTTCGCCTACCCTCCCGCCTGACTCGATGACGGATCCCTCGACCGGACAACCCCTCCAGACCACCCGTTCCGTCTCCACCCGGCCCGAAGACCTCGCGGTGCTGCCCGCCTTCGAGGTCGAGCGCATCCGGGTCGCCGGCGAGCGCCGACTCGCCCTCGCGCTGGAGCAGTCGCCGGAGTTCGCGACCTGGTCCGACCGCCTCTCTCCGCCGCCGCCCGATGCGCTGCGCCAACGCCTGATGGCCGACGCGACACGCCTCTCGGAGTCGATGGCGCCGGACACGTACGCCCTCGCCCGCGCCGCCGCGCGCGCGCTGCGCGTCGACCGCCCGCTCGAGATCTACCAGTCGAGCGGCCGTGAACACGCTGCCATCCATCTCGTCGCCGAGCCCGTGCTGCTCGAGGTCCAGGGGCGGCTGCTGCCCCTCCTCGACCGCGGCGCGGCGGTCGCTGTCTTCGGCCACGAGCTCGGCCACGCCCTCGCGCACGGCCCGTCGAGCCCGCAC
>CAIOSS010000815.1 GCA_903860995.1 uncultured delta proteobacterium
ACGGCTGCGCGGTGTTCCTCGACACCGACCGGGTCAACTTCCAGAAGGAGGGCTTCTCCAAGGAAGAACTCCTCGCGGGCCTCGCCCAGGTGCTCCCGAAGAACGTCTGGCAGTACGTCGTCCAGATTCCCCGCATGGCCTCGCTGGGCAAGCGCTACGTGCTCCAGGGCGGGACCCAGTACAACCTCGCCGCGGTCAAGGCGCAGGTCGACTACATCAAGGAGCGCGTGCCGGGCGCCGAGGTCTTCGTGCACCCGCACACCGGCGAGGCGGGCGCCATCGGCGCGGCCTTCGAGACCCTGCGGGTGGTGAAGCGCAAGGGCCACAGCACCTTCATCGGCGTCGACGCCGCCATCGGGCTCGAATACACCACCAAGAACGACGAAGAGACCGTCTGTCACTTCTGTCCCAACAACTGCAAGCGCACCTTCATCGACACGGAGCGCCCGGACGGATCGACCACCCGCTACATCGCCGGCTTCTCCTGTGAGAAGGGCACCGTCGAGAGCGAGGAGGCGATGCTCTCGCTCATGGCCGAGCGCAAGAAGATCGCGAAGCAGTTTCCCAACCTCGTCGAGTACGAGGCGAAGCGGGCGTTCATGCACTTCTATCCCCCGGCGCCGATGCCCGCCGCGGGCTCGCCCGTGAAGGACTGGGCCGTCAAGAAGGGCCTGTTCTCCTCGAAGCGGGTCGAGGTCACCCGGGGCTTCAACCGCTCGGGCGCGGAGGCGCAGGAGAAGCGCCGGCGCACCCGCATCGGCATCCCGCGGGTGCTCAACCTCTACTCCACGGGGCCGTACTTCCGTACCTACTTCGAGGCGCTCGGGATCCCGAAGCAGAACGTCGTGTTCTCCGATGAGACCACCGAGGAGCTGTGGGTCGAGGGCGGCAAGTACGGCTCCATCGACCCGTGCTTCCCCTCCAAGGTGGCGCAGGCGCACGTGCACAACCTGCTCTTCCATCACCACACCGACGCGAAGCCGCTGCAGTACATCTTCTTCCCGATCCTCACGCACGTGCCGTCCTTCGGGGAGAACGTCATGGACAAGGCGAGCTGCCCCATCGTGGCGGGCGCCCCGGAGGTGATGAAGGCCGCGTTCACCAAGGAGGTCGACTTCTTCGCCCAGCGCGGCATCGAGTACCTCGACCCGGCGCTCACCTTCGGCGAGCCCAACCTCACGGCGCGGCGGATGTTCGCCACCTGGGCGTCGCGGCTGGGCGTCACCGAGGACGAGAGCGACCACGCGCACCGGCAGGCGATGGCCGCCCTCGACGCCTTCGACCGCGACCTCCAGGACAAGGGCCGCGCCATCCTCGAGACCGTCGAGGCCGAAGGGCGCGTGGCCATCTTGATGGTGGGTCGGCCGTACCACTCCGACCCGGGGCTCAACCATGGGATTCCCGATGAGTTCCAGGTGCTGGGCTATCCCATCTTGAGCGTGCGCTCGCTGCCGCGGGACACCGAGTACCTGCGGAGGTACTTCAAGCCCGAGTTCGCGCGCGGTCAGCACCCGCTCGACATCAACGACGTGTGGCCGGAGAACTACTCTGCCAACAGCGCGCAGAAGGTGTGGGCGGTGAAGTTCGCCGCGCGGCACCCGCACCTCGCGCTGCTCGACCTGTCGTCGTTCAAGTGCGGCCACGACGCGCCGACCTACGGCATCGTGGAGAGCATCGTGTCGGCCAACGGCACGCCCTACGCGGCGCTGCACGACCTGGACGCCAACAAGCCCGGCGGGTCGATCAAGATCCGGGTGAAGACCTACGCGCACTCGCTCAAGCTCCACGAGGAGGGCCTCGAGGACGAGAACCGCAAGCGCGACGTGCTGGCGCGCTCGATCGACGAGAAGAAGCTGGAGCTGCTGCGGCTGAAGGCCGCGCAGATGGCGGCGCGGCGGGCGAGCGACCCGGCGGTGGAGGCGGAGATCGAGCGGCTCGCGGCGCGGCT
>CAIOSS010000816.1 GCA_903860995.1 uncultured delta proteobacterium
GCATCAAGGTCTTCGTCCGAGGGATGCAGAAGGTCGAAGTGGCCGCGGAGGTCCTGAGCGCGTACCGAGCCATGATCGCGGTGCCTACATCTCGCGACCCTTCTGGCTAATGCGTAGCCATTCATGGAGAGGGGCGCGCGGCAGCGGGGGTGAGGTCGCGCGCGAGAGTCAGAACGTCGCGACGGCGCCGAGGTGGAAGGCCCAGTCCTGGTCGGCGCCGCTGCGCATCCCCCACCAGGAGTAGTGCTCGGCCGAGGCCTTCAATCGATATCCGCGCTCGATGACGTACTGGGCGCCGAGGGTCCAGCGCGAGACGCCCGCGTCGAAGTCGACGGCCGCGCCCGGAGCGACGTTGCCGCGGCGGCGCATCCCGTCCCAGCGCAGGATGACGTCGAGGTTGCGAAGCACCGGCTGCTCGATCTCCACGTACCAGCCGTCGCGCACCTGGAAGACCCGCTCGGGCAGTGAGCCGTCGGCCAGGGGCTGCAGGGCGTACTCGAAGCGATCCTGCTCGGCGGCGTACATGTCCGTCCGTCGGATGAGGTACTCCGCGCGCACGTTGGTGCGCCCGGCGCGCAGGAAGAGGTCGGCGCCGAGCACGGTGTAGGTCATGCGCGCGCGGGTGTCGTAGGCGCCCCAGATGGCCGATCCGCCGACGGTGAGGTCGACGCGGTCGGCGAGGCGGGCGGTGAGGCCCACGCGGCCGCCCACCGAGGGCTCCGAGTTGTTGTCGATGTAGTAGGGCGCGGCCGAGCGCGACGCGATGAAGTCGACGTCGTAGGGGGTGTCGGTGTTGGCCCGCAGCCCGGCGACGGCGTGGGCGGCGTAGTCGATCTGGAGGCGGCGGCCGAAGAAGTGCGAGCCCGAGAGCTCGATGCCGTTGTCGACGTAGGGGGACGGGAGCACCGAGCGGCCGAACTCCATCATGCGGAGCATGCGGCCCATGTCGTAGGGGAGGGGCTTGTCGCTGAGGCGGTGGTTGCCCGGGTCGTGGCGCAGGCCGAACTCGCCGAAGGTGGGCGAGAAGCGCCCCGCGCGGATGTTGAACTCGTCGGCGAGGCGGAAGTCGACGTAGGCCATGCCGACCTCGAAGCCGTGGCAGCCGAAGCAGGCCTTCACGTTGGCCGAGGCGTGCGAGGAGATGTCGATGGCGAGCTTGAGGGACAGCTCTTCGGTGAAGCCGTCGAGGGTGTGGCTGGCGGGCCGTGGGTCGCTGCGCCCGAAGGGGGTGAAGAGGTAGTCGAGCTGGAGGGTTCCGGCGAGGTTGAGGTCGATGGACTGGGCCACGAAGGGGCTGAGCACCCCGACGAGGCAGAGGAGAAGCATCCATGCCCGCGACTTCATCGTGCACCTCCCGCGCCGCCGTCGGGCGCGCGCCTTGCGGCGGAGTACCAGGTCAGGAAACGGAGCAGCGCGGGCACGTCGTCGGGCGAGATGCCCGAGCCGGGCATGCGACGCATGCGGGAGACGTACTCGGCCCAGTGTTCATCGGCGGTGATGCGCGCGTTGAGGGGGCGGGAGAGCGAGTGGCAGCGCGAGCAGCGGCGGGCGAAGAGCTCGTAGTCGGCGTGCAGCGCCGGGGGGACCGTCGCCACGTCGAGGCCCTCGCCGCGCTGGTACGCCCCGCACCCTGCGAGGACGGCGATGACCAACCACACCGCCTGCCGCATCGTGGCGAGTGGGCCACAGCGCGGCGGGCCGAGGCAACGGGAATTTGCGGACGGGCTCGGTGGTGCCTTGGGCGCGATGGGGCTCAGCGCCCGAGCACCTCGTCGAAGAAGCGGGCGAGGGCGCCGTAGGCGGCGACGCGGTTCTCGCGGCGGAAGATGCCGTGGCCCTCGTTGTCGAAGCGGAGGTACTCCACGCGCTGGTTGCGCGCGCGCAGGGCGGCGACGATCTGCTCGGCCTCGGTGACGGGCACGCGCGGGTCGTTGGCGCCGTGGATGACGAAGAGCGGCGCGCGGATGCGGTCGACGCGGTGGATGGGAGAGATGCGGTCGAGGACGGCGCCATCGCGGGCGAGGGAGCCGTACTCGGCCTCGCGGAGGGCGCGGCGGTACGAGGCCGTGCGCTCGAGGAAGGTGCGGAAGTTGGCGATGCCGACGATGTCGCACCCCGCAGCCCAGAGCTCGGGGTCGAGCGTGAGCGCCGCGAGGACCATGTATCCGCCGTAGGATCCGCCGAGGACGGCGATGCGGTCGGGGTGCACGTCCGCGCGGGTGCGCAGCCAGCGGTTGACCATGGCGAGGTCGCGCACGCTGTCCTCGCGGCGCTCGACGTCGTCGAGGTGGGAGAAGCGCTGGCCGTAGCCGGTGGAGCCGCGGCCGTTGGGCGCGGCGACGACGTAGCCGTGACCCACGAGAAACTGGATCACCGGGTTGAAGTACGGATTGAACTGCGCCTCCGGGCCGCCGTGCACCCAGACGACGGTGGGGGCGCGCTCGCCGGGGCGCAGCCCCCGCGGGGTGTAGAGGAAGACGGGCACATCGAGCCCGTCGAAGCTGCGGACGTGCTCGAGGGAGGGCTCGACGAGGGTGGCCGGGTCGAGGCCCGCGTGGTCGCTGGCGGTGACGGCGGAGACGGCGCCGGAGGGCGTCGCGACGCGGTAGACCTCGTCGGGCGAGGTGGCGCGGGAGAGGTCGACGACGAGGGCGCTGCCGTCGTGGGCGAAGGCGATGTGGGAGATGACGCCGGGCGGCAGCGCGGGGCGCGCGAGCTCGCGGGGGCGCTCCGGGTCGGCGGCGTCGTAGAGCCGGAGCTGGCTGTAGCCGTCGACGTTGAAGACGAGGGCGAGGGTGCTGCCGGAGAGCTCGACGAGCTCGATGTCGTGCTCGTCGGTGACGACGTAGGTGGGCGCGCCGACGAGGGGGGTGTCGGCGGAGAGCAGGGCGAGGTTCATGGCCTCGCGGCCGTGGTCGGAGAGCACGAACGCCCGGCGGCCGTCGCGGGTGAAGATCGGGTGTTGATATCGGACATCGCCCTCGTGGGCAGTGAGCAGGAGGGGCACCGGCGCAGCGACGGGTGCGGCCGCGGGCGCAGCGGCGAGGCTGACGACGAAGACGTCCTGGTCGAAGTTGGAGCGGTCGTGGGTGACGAGCAGGCGCTGCCCGTCGGGGGAGAAGCTGATGGCCTCGTGGTGGCCGCTGGCCTCCAAGACGCGGCGGGCGGCGCCGTCGTCGGTGGGTCGCACGTAGACGTCGAAGTCCCCGGCGGCGCGGCTGTTGGCGGCGTAGGCCACCTGGCGGCCGTCATCGGACAAGGCGCCGAAGAGGGTCTTCACGCGGGGTTCGGGGGTGAGCGACACCATCGAAGCGCCATCGGGGAGCGAGCGGAAGAGCTGGGTGTTCTCGTCGCCGCCGGTGTCCCGTCCGAGGAAGAGGAAGCGCCCGTCGGGGGCATACGCGACGAACTGCACGCGCTCGGTGGCGGTCACGAGCCGTCGCCACGCGGTCTCCGGGACGGGCGCGTCGCCGACGGTGACGGCGTAGGGCTGCGGGAGCCCCGCGCTGTCCGACAGGAAGGCCACCGTGCGCCCGTCGGGCGAGACCGACGGGGACGAGGCGCGGTGCACGTTGAGCAGCTGGTCGAGCGTAGGGCCCGAGCGGGGCTGCCATCGTACGGTGGTGGGGCGCGCGGGGCGGGCCGCGCAGGCGGCGAGGGCGACGAGGCACAGGGCGAGTGGGCGGCGCATGGCGCGCTGGATATCACGGATCCGCGGCCATTCCTGCGTCGGCGGATCACCCCAGCGCTTGCAGGTACTCCGCGAGCAGGGTCTTCGTGGCCCCCAGGTTGGGGAAATACACCTCGAGCTTGAGCTCGGCGCCGGTGAACACGGTCTTCACGGTGCCGGTGCCAAACTTCATGTGGCGCACCCGCATCCCGCGCTGCCATTCCCCCGCGGGGTTGTCGCGCACCAGCACCGGGCCGTCGTGGGAGGGCGCCTCGGGCTCTCTCGCCCTCGCGGGCACCGGGTCGCGCTCCACCCGATATCCACCACCGCCGCCGCCGCCGCCGTGGCCCCAGCCGCCACCGCTGTCGCGTGAGGGTGCGCTCCCCTCGCCGAAGTGCCTTCGCGGAACCTTCCCGGACAGCACCTCCTCGGGCATCTCCAGCAGGAAGCGCGACGGCGGATTGATCCGGGTCTGCCCGAAGATCTGCCGGAAGCGCGTGAACGACACCGTCAGGTGCTCCCTCGCTCGCGTGATGGCCACGTACGCCAGTCTTCTCTCTTCCTCCATCTCCTCCGGGTCCGACCCGAGTTCGGTTCCCTTGTAGGGAAACATCCCGTCCTCCATGGCGGCGATGTACACCGAGCGAAACTCAAGCCCCTTGGCGGAGTGCACGGTCATCAATGACACCTTCGGGGCGTCCTCCCCGGCGGGGGTCTCTTCGTTCAAGGTCACCCGTTCGAGGTATCCCGACAGGGTCGGCTCGTCGGCCTCCTCCGCGTACTCGTGCATCGAGCCCAGCAGCTCTTCGATGTTCTCGTGTCGGGTCTCGTTCTCGATGTCTTTATTGTCCTCCAGCATCCGGGCGTACCCGGTCTTCTGGAACACCAGCCTCCCCACCTCCGCCGGGCGCTCGAGCATCGCCGCGGCCTCGCGCCGGATCTCTCCCACCAACAGATAGAATCCCGTCAGGGCCTTTCGCCCCGCGCTGCCCACGTCGTCGGGCAGGTCCCGGTGGCCAGCAGCTTCCAGATCGACGTCTGCCGCGCGGTCGCGTGCGCCGTCACCCGGTCGAGGGTGGTCTTCCCGATCTTCCGGGCTGGTGTGTTCACCACCCTCAGCAGGCTCACGTCGTCGTTGGGATTGAGCACCATGCGCAGGTACGCGAGGATGTCCTTCACCTCGGCGCGCTCGTAGAAGCGCATCCCCCCATAGATCATGTAGGGGACGTTGGCCGCCCGCAGCGCGTCCTCCAGCGGGCGCGACTGCGCGTGGATGCGGTAGAACACCGCGATCTCCTTGGCCGGAACCCCCCGCGCCAGGGTCGACCTCACGCCGTGGGCGATGTGCCTCGCCTCCTCGCGCTCGTCTTCGCAGGGCATGAGCTCGATGGGCGCGCCCTCCCCGTTGCGGGTGAACAGGGTCTTTCCCTCGCGCTGCTGGGCCTTGGAGATCACCGCGTTGGCGGCCCGCAGGATGCGCTGCGTGCTGCGGTAGTTCTGTTCGAGCTTCACCACCAGGGCGTCCGGGAAGTCTCGCTTGAAGTACTGGATGTTGCGCACGTCGGCGCCGCGCCAGCGGTAGATGGCCTGGTCGTCGTCGCCCACCACACAGAGGTTGCGCTGTTCATTGACCATCGCGCGCAGCATTCGATACTGGCAGGCGTTGGTGTCCTGAAACTCGTCCACCAGGAGGTATTGAAACTGCTCCTGGAGTTCTTCGCGCACGCTGGCGTCTCGCTCGACGAGGCGGGTGAGCTTGGCGAGCAGGTCGCCGAAGTCCACGGCGCCGTTCTTCTCGAGGTGCTTCTCGTAGGCCTCCCAGGCGCGGGCGATCTGCTTGTCGTGGAGGGTGACGGCCTGGCGCATCAGGTCGTCGGGCTCGAGCACCTCCTGCTTGGCGCGGTCGATGGCGCCGAGCACGTTCCTCACCGGCAGGAACTTCTCATCGATCTTGAGCTCGTCGAAGACGCGGTTCATGACCGAGCGCTGGTCGCCGTCGTCGTAGATGGCGAAGTCCTGGCGCAGCCCGGCGCGCTCGTGGAAGCGCCGCAGGAGGCGGGCGCCGAGGGCGTGGAAGGTGGAGATCCACAGACCCCGGGCGCGCTCGTGGCCGACGATGCGGTGGAGCCGCTCGCGCATCTCCTGGGCGGCCTTGTTGGTGAAGGTGACGGCGAGGATGCGTCACGGGGGGACGTTCTTCTCGTCGAGGATGTGGGCGATGCGGAAGGTGATGACCCGGGTCTTGCCCGAGCCCGCGCCGGCGAAGACCAGGAGCGGGCCGTCGGTGCGGAGGGCGGCTTCGAGCTGCGGGGGGTTGAGCTCGCGGGCGAGGGCGTCGCGGTCGATCAAAGGGGTGTCCTATGGGGCTTCGTCGAAGGGGTGGTCGTCGGGGTCGGCGTGGGCGTCGGCGATGGACCAGAAGGCCTTCACCTCGTCGAGGGACGAGAGCCGCGCCGCGGGCGGGAGCGAGTCGATGAGGGTCTTGCCGTAGCTGCGCGTGACGATGCGCCGGTCGAGGATGGCGACGATGCCGACGTCCTTGCGGGTGCGGATGAGGCGCCCGAAGCCCTGCTTCAGGGCGAGCGCCGCGGCGGGCACCTGGAGGGCCTCGAAGGGCTTGATGCCCTGCTCGATGAGCCGCGCGATGCGGGCGCCGGTCACGGGGTCGTTGGGGGCGTCGAAGGGGAGCTTGTCGATGATGACCAGGCGCAGCGCGCGGCCCGGGACGTCGACCCCCTCCCAGAAGCTCGACGTGGCGAAGAGCACGCCGTCGTGGGCGGCGCGGAAGCGGTCGAGCAGCACCCGCTTGGGGAGCTGGCCCTGGACCCAGGTGGGGTACGACCACGCGTCGCGCAATGCTTCGTGCAGGGCGCGCATCACCCGGAGGCTGGTGCAGAGCACGAAGGCGCCGCCGGCGGTGATGGCCACGAGCTTGCGGATCTCCGCGCAGGCGGCGTCCATCCAGCGCTCGTCGCGGGGCTCCGGGAGGTTGCGGGGGATGTAGAGCCCGGCCTGCTCGCCGTAGTCGAAGGGGGAGGGGAGGGAGTGCTCGGCGGTCTCGGCGGGCATCCCGAGGCGCTGCCGGATGAACGAGAAGTCACCGCCCGTGGAGAGGGTGGCGGAGGCGAGGATGACGGCGCCCTTGCGGCTCCAGAGGCGCTCTTGCATGAGCGGGCCGATCTCGACGGGCGAGGCCCCGATGGCGCCGCCGCCGCGGGCGTCGGGCTCGGCGAAGGCCACGTGGGTCTGCGACTCTTCATCGAGGACGGTCTGGAGGGACTCCTTGAGGGTGGCCGCGCGGCGCGACACGGAGAGCAGCGGGTCGCTCGACCCGACGAAGTCGCGGACGTGCCCGAGGAGCCCGTCGAGGCCGTCGAGGAGGAGCTGCGCGCCGTCGTCGAACTCGCCGCGGCGCATGGCGGGCTGGAGCAGAAGGCGGCCGGCGGTGCGGGGGATGGCGGCGAAGAGGCGCAGGGCGCCCGCGGAGAGCTGCATGAGGGTGCGCAGCACGGACTGCTCGCGGGAGCGGTCGACGAAGAAGCCGGCGGCGCGGAGGGCGCGGTCGGCGTCGCGGACGAGGGTGTCGACGCGCGCGCGGGTGAGGCGCACCCCGAAGAACTCCGTCGCGACGTCTTCGAGGGCGTGGGCCTCGTCGAAGATGATGGCGTCGTAGTCGGGGAGCGCCGAGGCGCCGGAGAAGCCGTTGCGCAGCGCGAGGTCGGCGCAGAAGAGGTGGTGGTTGGTGACGATGATCTGCGAGGCCTCCGCGGAGCGGCGCATCTTGGTGACGAAGCACTCGTCGTAGAAGCGGCACTTGGCGCCGATGCGGGTCTCGGAGCTGGAGGTGACCTCGCGCCAGACGGCGGCGTCTTCGGGGAGCGAGGGGAGGTCGCTGCGGTCGCCGGTCTCGGTGCGCTCGACCCAGTCGAGGATGCGGTCGATGCCGCGCTCGGGCGCGACGGCGCCGGTGACGATGGCCTGGCGGTACTCCTCCAGGCGGCGCTTGCAGACGTAGTTGGAGAGCCCCTTCACGAGGGTGACGTCGGGGTGCAGCC
Organism: uncultured delta proteobacterium; assembly: GCA_903860995.1. Lineage (GTDB taxonomy): Bacteria > Myxococcota_A > Polyangia > Polyangiales > SCUS01. The sequence continues at coordinate 7,726 of CAIOSS010000816.1, forward strand.
CGAGCCGGCGGATGGTGGGGATGTCCTTCTCGACGAGCTGCTCGCCGAGGGCCTTGGTGGCGGTGGAGATGACCACCCGCTGCGCGCTCTCGGCCGCGGGGACGAGGTACGCGAGGGACTTGCCCGTGCCCGTGCCGGCCTCGACGAGGAGGGTGGTGCTCTCGCGCAGGGCGAGCTCGACGGCGTCGGCCATCCGAAGCTGCTCCTCGCGGGGTTCGTACCCGGGGAGCACCTTCGCGAGGGGGCCGTTGCGGTCGAGCCTGTCGCGCGCTGCCATGGTGGGGATGCGGGTGCCATACCATGCGCCTCGCGAGGGACGATACCCGCGGCCCCCGGGAGTGTGACAGGGTATGTCCGGCGTTCCCGTTGTGCGGCGGAACGTTCTAGGGTTGCACGCGATGCGACGGACCCTCGGGTGGATGACGGCGGCGTTGGTGGTGGCGTCGGGGTGTCGCGGGGCGCGGCCGCGGGTGACGGCGCGCGGCGCGGGGACGGCGACGGCGGTGGCGGTGATGCCGCCGCCGGTGGCGCCGGAGGGGTTGCTGGGGCGGGTGTGGCTGGCGCGCCCGCGGGCCACGATGGAGGTGCTGGGCGAGCGCCTGGCGGGGCGTCGGGTTCCGATCGACCTGGCGCTGGCGCTCGGGGCTGGGGTCCCGATGGCGGTGCTGGGGGCGGTGGACACGTCGCGGCCGGTGGCGGCGTGCGCGGTGGAGGGGTCGGGCGCGTCGGTGGGGTGGGTGATCGCGCTGACGCCGCGGAGCGCGGCGGAGGCGAGGGCGGCGCTGTCGTCGCGGTACCGTCTGGTCCCGGTGGCGGGCCTCGGGGATCGGGTGGAGTCGCGGGAGGCTTCGCGCGAGGCGGGGGTTGCGTGCGGGCTGGTGGCGGTGACCGACGCCGTGACGGCGCGGGTGGTGTGCGCGGCGGACGCGGCGCTGCTGGCGCGCGCGGGTCGCTGGCTGGCGTGGACGATGACCGCGGCGGGGGGTAGCGGCGCGGCGGGCGACGAGGACGTGGTGGCGACGCTGGGCGACGGCGCGGGGCTGCGGCTGCGGGCGCGGTGGCAGTCGATGACGACGGCGCTGCTGGCGGAGTGGAGCGAGGCGGCGAGCGCGGCGCGGCGGGAGCATGACCGGCCGCCGGACTACGGCGATCCGGAGGCGGCGCTGGTGGTGCTGGAGCGGGCGCGCGACGCGGTGGGCGTGGCGCTCGGGGAGGTGCGGTCGCTGCGGGTGGGGCTGCGGGTGGGGGACGAGGGGATGGCGCTGACGACGGCCGCGACGCTGCCTCGCGACGGCGCGTCGGGCGTGGCGGGGGACGCGGTGGCGCGGGCGGGCGCGGGGCAGGGCGGGGCGGCTGCGCTGGTGCGCTGGGTGCCGGCGGACGCGGATCTACGCGGCTGGGTCCATACGCCCGGCGATGGTCATCGGGTGTTGTGGCGGAGCGTGGTGGACGGGGTGGTGCGGGTGCTGGGCGCGCGGTTGGGAAGTGGGCCGACGGCGCGGCGGACGCTGGAGGCGCTCGGGAGGGAGAGCGGCGAGGCGGCGGCGCTGGGCGGGGTGACCGCCGCGGGGGGCGAGTGGACCCTGGTGGTGGAGCAGCGGGATGGCGGGCGCTCGGCGCGGGCGGCGCTGGCGCAGCTGGCGAGCGCGCCGTGGGTGCGGACGCTGCGCTGGGGCGGGCGGGCC
>CAIOSS010000817.1 GCA_903860995.1 uncultured delta proteobacterium
CTTGCGGTGGCAGCTCCAGCGACCGACGCGCCGACGGAGCCACGTGGCGACGGGGTGCCCAGCCCGTCTCTCCCTTGCGCCCCTTGCGACCCTTGCGGTTCTCCTCCCGACGCGCGCCGACGCACCGCGCGTGGGTGGGTGCGCCCCTCGGAGGGCGGCGGCCGGGTGATCGCAAGCGTTGCCGGGTGCTCCGCTCAAGCCCTCAAGTGACCTGCATCGAGCGCAATCACCCTGCATCACCCCCGACACGGCCTGCATCGGGTGAAATCACCCTGCATCACCCCCAACACGGCCTGCATCGGGTGAAATCACCCTGCATCACCCCCAACACGGCGTGCATCAGCGCTCGGCGCGCGCGCTCAGGCACCCTTCGCTGCCCGCAGGAAAGGCGCGGCAGTTGTCCGGGCGCAGCGCGTAGATGCCGCAGTCGTTGCCGCGCAGGTGCACGCAATCGCCGCGCAGCACCCGCAGCACCCGCCGGCCGCGCGACTCGCGCACGTACGCCTCGCCGGACAGCTCGGCCCTGCCCTCGTCCGCCCAGCGGGTTTCGTCTTCGGGCTCCAGCTGCACGCGGTTCTTCCGGCAGCACATCGCGCACGCGCGGCAGTCGAGGGCCTCGCTGACCAGCGAGGTCGCGTGCCCGCCGTCGCGCTCGCACCAGTCCATCACGTGCTCGCGCAGCCGCTTCGGGAGCTTCACCCGCAGCAGCCCCGCCGCCGGGCCCGACTCCACCTCGTCGAAGCCCCCGACGCCCAGGTCGAGCATCGCCCACGCCGTCAGCTCGGGGATCATCCCCTCGTCGCTCGGCAGCAGCAGCCACCACCGGGCCGCGCCCCGCAGCACCGCGTGGCCCCCGGCGCGCACGTGCGCGATGGCGTTCGCCTCGAAGCGCGGATCGTAGGTACGCCACACCGGCCGCAGCACGTCGTCCATGGAGGCTCCGTATCTACACCGCCAGGAGCGGCCTCGTCGCCCTTGACGACCCCCGCGCCTGCACCCGATGGTCCGCGCCCTATGCACGACCGCTTTCTCCGCGCCTGCCGCCGCGAGCCCGTCGACCGTACCCCGGTGTGGTTCATGCGCCAGGCCGGCCGCTACATGGCCGAGTACCGCGCGCTTCGCACGAAGCACACCCTGCTCGACATCTGCCGTACGCCCGAGCTCGCCCTGGAGGTCACCCTCCAGCCCCTGGCGAAGTTCGACTTCGACGCGGCCATCCTCTTCGCGGACATCCTGCTGCCGCTCGCCCCGATGGGGGCCTCCTTCGAGTTCGCCAAGGGCGAAGGGCCCGTCATCCACGAGCCCATTCGCACCCGCGCGCAGATCGACGCCCTGCGCGTCATCGACCCGCAGGAGGACCTCGGCTACGTGCTCGACGCCGTCCGGCTCATCCGCCGGGAGCTCGACGGCAAGACCCCCCTCATCGGCTTCGCGGGCGCGCCCTTCACCCTCGCGAGCTACCTCATCGAGGGCGGCCGCTCGTCCCACTTCGCCCTCACCAAGACCCTCATGTACCAGGACCCGGACTCCTGGAACGCCCTCATGACCACCCTCTCCGCCGTGGTGCTCAAGCTCCTCCACGCGCAGATCGACGCGGGCGCCCAGGCCGTGCAGCTCTTCGACTCCTGGGTGGGCCAGCTCTCCCCGGACGACTACGCCACCTACGTCGCGCCCCACGTCCGCGGCATCCTGCAGTCCCTCATGACCCGCGGCGTCCCGGTGCTGCACTTCGGCACCGGCACCGCCACGCTGCTCGAAGCCCAGCGCGACGCCGGCGGAACCGTCATCGGCGTCGACTGGCGCACCCCCCTCGACCAGGCCTGGGCCCGCCTCGGCGACGGCGTGGCGGTCCAGGGCAACCTCGACCCGACCCTCCTCCTCGCCCCGCGCGACGTGCTGCTCACCGCCGCGGGCCGCGTGCTCGACCGCGCCGCCAACCGCAACGGCCACGTCTTCAACCTCGGCCACGGCATCCTCCCGGAGACCCCCGTCGACAACGTCGCCGCCCTGGTCGACTTCGTGCACCAGCGCTCGGAGCGATGACCGACCCGAAGGCCCACCACACCCTCATCCTCGGCGGCGGCATCTCCGGGCTCGTCACCGCGTGGTCGCTGCTACAGCGCGCGGCGCAGCGCCACGTGCGCGCGACCGTCACCATCCTGGAGCAGTCCCCGCGCCCGGGCGGCAGCCTCGTCACCGAGCGCGTCGAGGGCTTCCTCGTCGACGGCGGCCCCGACTCCTGGATCGCCTCCAAGCCCGCCGCGGCCGAGCTCTGCCGCGACCTCGGCCTCGGCGCCGCCCTCATCGAGACCATTCCCGCCAACCGACGCATCTACGTCGCCCACGGCGCATCGCTTGCGCCGATGCCCGAGGGGGTGGTGCTCGGCGTCCCCACGCGCCTCGGCCCGATGCTCCAGACCCCGCTGCTCTCGTGGCGCGCGAAGGCCCGCCTCGCGCTCGACCGCGTGGCCCCGTGGGCCTCCCCCCGGCAAGGGTCCACCGACGAGGCCCTCGGGCCGATGGTCGCGCGTCACCTCGGCCGCGAGGTGGTCTCGGCCTTCACCGAGCCCCTGCTCGCGGGCATCTACGCCGGCGACGCCTGGAGCCTCTCGGCCCGGTCGACCTTCCCCGCCCTCGTCGACGCCGCGGCCCACGGCGGCAGCCTCATGCGCAACGCCCGCGCGGCCGTCCCCAAGCGCTTCCCGGGGCAGAGCCCGCCGTCGGCCTTCCTCTCGCTGCGCGACGGCGTCGGCAGCCTCGTCGACGCCCTCGTGGCCGCGCTCCCGCCGGGCACCGTGCGCACCGGCACCGGGGCCGTGAGCGTGGCCCGCGACGGCGATCGCTACGTGGTCACCACGGCCGAGGGCGAGCACCTCGGCGCCGACCGGGTGGTGCTCGCCATGCCCATGCACCGCGCGGCCCGGGTGGTGCGCTCGCTCGACGCCACGCTCGGCGCGCGCCTCGACGCGCTCGGCTGGTCGAGCGTCGCGACGGCCTTCTTCGCGTACCCCCGCGAGGCCGTCGGGCGCGCCCTCGACGCGACGGGCTTCGTGGTGCCGAAGCGCGAGGGCCGACGCGTCCTCGCGTCGACCTGGGTCTCCAGCAAATGGCCCGGCCGCGCCCCAGAAGGGACGGTGCTCCTCCGTGCTTTCGTGGGCGGCCTCGGGCACGAAGACCGCGCCTCGCTGCCCGACGCCGAGCTCGTGGCCCTCTGCCGCGATGATCTCTCGGCGCTGCTCCCGCTGCACGGCGACCCCTTGTTTACGAGGGTGTACCGCTTCCTGGGCAGCTCGCCGCAGCCCACCGTGGGGCACGCGTCGCGGGTCGCGGCCATCCGCGAGGCGCTCAAGAATCATCCCAGGCTCGTGACGATTGGGGCGGCCTACGAGGGCGTCGGCATCCCGGATGTGGTAGCCCTCGCGCGCCGCACCGGTGAGCGCATCGCCGACGAGGCCCCGTCAACGGGCCTCTGACGTCTCGACAGAGATCCGGCGTCACCGCTCCAAAGCACAGCTCTCACGGTTCCCGCGGCGGTTACCGCACGCACGGAGTTCTTCTTGTCTACTGATTCTTCCAACATCGCCTCCTTCGCCTCGCTCGGCCTCTCGCAAGATTCCCTCAGCGCCCTCGCCCGCGCCGGCTTCACCCAGCCCACCCCCATCCAGGTGCGGGCCATCCCCCCGGCGCTCGCGGGCAGCGACGTCATCGGCTGCGCCGCCACGGGCACCGGCAAGACCGCCGCGTTCGCCCTCCCCATCCTCGAGCGCCTCACCAACAAGCGCGGCACCCGCGCCCTCGTCCTGGCCCCCACCCGCGAGCTCGCGGTGCAGATCGCCGATCAGTTCGAGCGCTTCAGCGGCCCCCGCGGCCTGCGCTGCGTCACCCTCATCGGCGGCGTCGGCATGGGCAACCAGATCCGCGGCCTGCGCGAGATGGCCTCGGTCATCATCGCCACGCCCGGCCGCCTCATCGACCACATGAACCAGGGCACCGCGAAGCTCACCGACATCGAGGTGCTCGTCCTCGACGAGGCCGACCGCATGCTCGACATGGGCTTCAAGCCGCAGCTCACCAAGATCCTCGAGCGCGTGCCGAAGGTGCGCCAGACGATGCTCTTCAGCGCCACCATGGCCGGCGAGGTGGCGAAGTTCGCCGAGACGCACCTGACCAAGCCCGTCCGCGTCGAGGTGACCCCCACGGGCACCACCGCCGCGCGCGCCACGCAGCAGGTCTTCATGATCTCGCAGGGCGAGAAGACCGCCGCGCTGCTCACGCTCCTCGCCGAAGGGGGCGACAGCACCCTGGTGTTCACGCGCACCAAGCACCGCGCCGACAAGGTCGCCCGCTCGCTCGAGCGCGCCGGCCACGACGTGTCGCGCATCCACGCCAACCGCTCGCAGAGCCAGCGCCAGCTCGCGCTCGACGGCTTCCGCAGCGGGAAGTACCGCATCCTCGTGGCGACGGACATCGCCGCGCGCGGCATCGACGTGGCAGACATCGGCCACGTCGTGAACTACGACCTCCCCAACGTCCCCGAGGACTACGTGCACCGCATCGGCCGCACCGCCCGCGCGTCCGCGAGCGGCCGCGCGTCGAGCCTGGTGGCCTCCGAGGAGATGCCCCTCCTGCGCGACATCGAGCGCTACGTCCGCAGCCCCGTGCCGCGGGCGGAGATCAACAAGTCCTCGCCGGTCTTCCAGGCCGAGCTCCGCGCCATGATCGAGCGCCCGGAGCCCCCGCGCCCCCCGCCCCCGGCCCACGGCCGC